>JAEULX010000210.1 GCA_016793685.1 Bradyrhizobiaceae bacterium | reverse complement strand
CCAAAGCAGCAATGCAGGAGGAGGCGGCGGACCAACGAATCCCGCGACTGGCAGCGAGGTCAACAAGCAGGCAACGGAGCCAGGTTCCGCACGAACCGGCGGCACCTATGCGCCCGGCAGTTCGTCTGGCAACGCTTCGGGTAACACCAACGGCATGGCTTCGCCCGGCACGACTGGCGCGTCGCCCGGCAGCCGGGATGTGCCCTCGACCCAGGCCCCCAATCCCGCACCCAAAGGCAGCGTCGGAGGAAATTAGCGTCTCATCCGACGAATTTGGAACAGGTCCCGGTCTCTCAAGCAACACCATCAATCAGGGCAACGCGAGCGTTTCCGTTATGCCAAAACGGAATTCGCTCGCGCCCATCGCACAGCGCGCGGCGGGCAAACGTTGCGAGTAACCCCGCCCGCAAGCGTTCATCCATGATTCGATGGCCCTCGCGGATTCCGCTGGTTATTTCGCCCTCAGTTTCTTCAGCCACCGCTTGGCCTGGGCGCGCACGTTCTTGGGCGCGGTGCCGCCCAGACTCTTCCGCGTCTTCACCGCATTGTGGACGGACAGCATCCGCAGCGCCTCCGGCCCGATACGCGGCTCGATCGCCTGGGCCTCTGCGAGCGGAAGCGCATCGAGCGTGACGCCGTGCTTTTCGGCGGCGGCGACGATCCGGCCGGTCACGTGATGGGCCTCGCGGAACGGCATGTCGAGCTCGCGCACCAGCCAATCGGCGAGGTCCGTCGCCGTCGCGTAGCCCTGCGCGGCCGCCGCCTCCATGCGCGCCGCGTCCGGCTGCATGTCGGCCACCATGCCGGTCATGGCGGTGATGCACAGCGAAAGTCCGCTCAAGGCGTCGATCGCGGCTTCCTTGTCCTCCTGCATGTCCTTTTGATAGGCGAGCGGCAGGCCCTTCATCACCATCAGAAGCGCGTCGAGCGCGCCGGTGATGCGCCCGGTCTTGGCGCGAACCAGTTCGGCTGCGTCCGGGTTGCGCTTCTGCGGCATGATCGAGGAGCCGGTCGTGAACGCATCGGACAGGGCGAGAAAGCCGACGAGCGGCGAGGTCCAGATCACGATCTCTTCGGCAAAGCGCGACAGATGCACCGCCGTGATCGCCGCCGCCGCGAGCGTTTCGAGGACGAAATCGCGGTCGGCGACCGCATCGAGCGAATTGGCCGCGGGCCGCGCGAATCCGAGCTTGCGCGCGGTCATCGTCCGGTCGAGCGGAAACGACGTGCCGGCGAGCGCCGCCGCCCCGAGCGGAGATTCGTTGAGGCGCGTTCGCGCATCGGCGAAGCGGCCGCGGTCGCGCCCCGCCATTTCCACATAGGCGAGCAGGTGATGGCCGAACGTGACCGGCTGCGCCGGCTGCAGATGGGTGAAGCCGGGCATGATGGTGGCGGCGTTGGCGAGCGCCTTCTCTGCGAGCGCGCGCTGGTAGGCGGCGAGCAGTCCGTCGATGTCATCGATCGTATCGCGCACCCATAGCTTGAAGTCGGTCGCGACCTGGTCGTTGCGCGAGCGGGCGGTGTGCAGGCGGCCGGCCGCCGGGCCGATCAGCTCGTGCAGGCGCGCCTCGACATTCATGTGAATGTCCTCGAGCTCGCGTTTGAACGCGAACTGCCCGCTCTCTATCTCGGCGAGCACGGCATCGAGGCCGCGCGTGATCGCCTTGCCGTCCTTGACCGAAATAATGCCCTGTTTGGCGAGCATCTCGGCGTGCGCCTTGCTGGCGGCGATGTCTTGCCGGAACAGGCGCCGGTCGACGTCGATCGAGGCGTTGATCTCCGCCATGATCGCCGCAGGCCCGCTTGCGAAGCGTCCGCCCCACATCTTATTGCTCATGGCCTGTCCTCGGATCCGCTCATGACCGCCTCTCCCCAGAAACCGCCCCGGCCTTCGCGCCGCGCCCTCGTCGTCGGGGGCGCCGGCCTGCTCGCCGCCGTCGCGGTCGCTGGCGCGGTATACGGCCTTCGCGGATTTGCGCGCAATCCGGAGGACGCGGCCTGCCGCCAGGCGGCGGACCTCGCCCGCCGCCTCGCCCCGCTTGCGCACGGCGAACTTGCCGCCCTTGTCGTAGCCGATTCGCCGCGAAAGCTGCCGCCGCTCGCGTTCAAGGACGCGGCGGGAAAGCCGAAAAGCCTCGCGGAGTGGCAGGGCCGCACCGTCCTCCTCAATTTGTGGGCCACCTGGTGCGTGCCGTGCCGGAAGGAAATGCCGGCGCTCGATGCTCTCCAGCGTCAGCTCGGCGGGCCGGGCTTCGAGGTCGTCGCGGTCAATATCGATACGCGCGATCCCGACAAACCGAAGGCGTGGCTGGCGGAGACGGGGATCAAAGACCTCGCCTATTACGCCGACCCGAGCGCCAAGATTTTTCAGGACCTCAAGGCCGTCGGCAAGGCGTTCGGGATGCCGACCACCCTGGTCGTCGATCCGTCCGGCTGCGAAATCGCCGCGCTCGCCGGTCCGGCCGAGTGGGCGAGCGGCGACGCCTTGACCTTCATGAAGACCGCCCTCGGCAAGTGACCGCGGCGCGGCTGGACGGTCGCCGGACCCGGCCGACCTCCCCGTAGGCTATTTCACCACGCCCGAAATGCAGCACGGCTTGCGGCGCGGCGTCCGGACACGCTCCTTGAGATAGCAACGCGCGTTCGGCCCGTGATAGCCCGGCCGCACATAGGTCCAGGCGCGGCAGCGGCTGTCGGCTTCGCACGCGGCTTTGCATGCCTGTCCGGACGGGTCGGCCGCCACATCGAGGGAACGATAATCCCCGCCGGTGCGATCGATGCCGACTTCATTGGCCGCATCGCGCGGCACGGTCACGCCCGCCCCCTTCACCCCCGACGCGCAGCAATCGTCGGCCGTCCGCGGCTGCACCTGCGACTTGAGCCAGCAGATCGCGCCATGATCGCTGGTGGGGTAGGAGAAGCTCCAGGCGCGGCATCGCGGCTCGCGCTCGCAGCGCGCCGCGCAGACGGCGGGATCGCCCGACCGTATGGGGAAGCTCATATAGTCGCCGCCCTTTCGGTCGAAGCCGACCTGCGCGCGTGCGGAACCGGCGAGCAGACACATGACAACGCACGCCGTCGCCGCGACCACCCACCGCAAGATCGCTCGCCTGATCTCGACCGTATCCCCCATGAATTCCAAGTTCCTACGCGGGAGCGCGATTGCGAGTCCGCGACGGCGGCGCCGGCGGCAGGATCCATGGCGTCGGCGTCTGACCAGACGTCAGTAGACGCATTCGGTGAACACCGGGTCGACCGATCCTTCCCAGCGTCCCAGGTAATTATCGAGAAGTTCTTCGGCGGGAGTACGGCCGCTGGCGACGATTTCGTCGAGCGGTTCGAGAAAGATCGTTTCGTCCCGCCCGCTGCACAGCCGGGCGCGGCGCGCGAGGCCCGCATGGGCGAGGGCGAGGCATTCCCGCGCGAGATCGAGCACCGAGCGGCCGCCCACTTCGGCCTTCAGGCCGAAGCGCGGCACTTGGTCGCGAAGCCGCTGCCGCTCCTCCGCGCTCCAGTTCTTGACGATGTCCCAGGCGGCATCGAGACACGCATCGTCGTAAAGCAAGCCGACCCAGAAGGCCGAGAGCGCCGGAAGCCGCCGCCTCGGCCCGACGTCGGCGCCGCGCATTTCGAGATAGCGCTTCAGCCGCACCTCGGGGAAGATCGTCGAGATGTGGTTGGTCCAATCGGAAAAGATCGCGCGTTCGCCCGGCAGGCTTGCCAGCTTGCCGGCGAGCAGATCGCGGAACGACTGACCCGCCACGTCGAAATAGGTGTCGCCGCGCTTGACGAAGTACATCGGCACGTCGAGCGCATAGTCGACCCAGCGCTCGAACCCCATGCCCGGCTCGAACGCCCAGGGGAGCATGCCGCAGCGCGCCGGATCGGTGTCGCGCCAGATTTCCGAGCGGAACGACAGAAAACCGTTCGGCTTGCCCTCGGTGAACGGCGAATTGGCGAACATGGCGGTCGCCACCGGCTGCAGCGACAGCGCGACGCGCAGCTTCTTGACCATGTCGGCTTCCGACGAGAAGTCGAGATTGGTCTGCACCGTGCAGGTGCGATACATCATGTCGAGGCCGAGCCGGCCGACCTTCGGCATGTAGGCGGTCATGATGCGGTAGCGCGCCTTCGGCATCACCGCGATTTCGGTGCGCGACCAGGTCGGGGCCATGCCCAGGCTGAGGAAGCCGATCCCGAGTGGCGCGGCGATCTCGCGCAATTGCGCGAGATGCGCGTTCAGTTCGGCCGAGGTCTGATGCACGGTCTCGAGCGGCGCGCCCGACAGCTCGAATTGACCGCCCGGCTCGAGCGAGATCGCGCCGCCGCCCGTCACATCGAGGAGCCCGATGATGTTGCCGCCCTCCATGATCGGCTCCCAGCCGAGCAGCATCTTCATGCCTTCGAGCAGCGTGCGAATGCCGCGCCGGCCCTCGTAGGGAAGCGGCTCATGCCGGCTGACGGAGAAACCGAACTTCTCGTATTCGGTCCCGACGCGGAAGCGCTCGCGCGGCTTTGCGCCCGCGGCGAACCACGCGACGAGCTCGTCGCGCGATTCGAGCGGCGTCATGTCAACAGCATCGCGAGCCATGAGGAGGTCTTCCGAGTACGCAGCGGGCGCGACCTTACACACCCGCAAGGAAAGAGCAACGGAGTGCCGCCCGCGTCGATGGCGGGATGCGGCCCATCGGCCACAGTCCAACGATATTCGCGCATTCCTGCGCGCGGGCCCGTGACGAAGCCCGCATCCAGGACTATTTTCTTGCCATTCTTGCGCGTTATTCTGTTGCGCTGTCGTCTCAGGGCGCGGAAGACTTTACCTCCGCCCGCAATATGCTAAACGCCGCCCCGGAGGATCGAAACGAGCGCGTGTCAGAGACGCCGAGTGTCAGAGACGCCGAGTGAGTGTCAGAGACGCTGTGTGAGAGACGCTTGATGACGTTCCAGCGCGTAATGCTGATGGCGACCCTGCTGACGCCGGTGCTGGGCGGCTGCGCAGCCAATCTCGACCTCGGCATGCTGTACGCGGCGCCCGGCAAGTACGATTATCTCCGCTGCGAGGACTTGCCGACACGGCTGGCGGCTTCGATCGCCCGCGAAAAGCAGCTCAACGAGCTGATCCGACGCGCCAATCAGGAGGCGGGCGGTCAGGTGGTGAGCGCGGTGTCGTATTCCGCCGACCTAGCCCAAGTGCGCGCCGACCAGAAGGTGCTGCGCCAAGCCGCCATCGACAAGAAATGCGGCAGCATCGAGCCGCCCGAGCCGAAGGCGGCGCGCTGAGCGGCCGCGGATCAAGGAAAACCTCTCACGGACGCCGGCTGAGCAGAAAAACCGCCTGTTCGCCGAACAGGTTCCAGAACCACCACGGGGCGTCGATCTTGAGCGCGGTGCCCCATGGATCGAGCGCGACCGCCCGCTCCATCTTCGCCCCGACGAACCGGCAGAGCTCGTTGAAGTCCTTGATGGTACAGAAATGGATGTTCGGCGTGTCGTACCAGGTTTCCGGCAGATTGGCCGTGCGCGGCATGCGCCCGCGAAACATGATCTGCAGCCGGATCCGCCAATGGCCGAAATTGGGAAACGACACGATCGCATGCCGGCCGATGCGCAGCATATGCTCGAGCACGATGCGCGGACAGCGGGTCGCCTGCAGCGTCTGCGAGAGGATCACGTAGTCGAAGGCGTCGTTCGGATAATCGGCAAGGTCGGTGTCCGCGTCCCCCTGGACCACCGCGAGGCCCTTGGCGACGCATTCGTTGACGCCTTCGCGCGACAGCTCGATGCCGCGCCCGTCGACGCCCCGCGCCTCTAGAAGCTGCAGGAGTTCCCCGTCGCCGCAGCCGACGTCGAGCACGCGCGATCCCGGCTCCACCATCTCCGATACGAGGAGCAGGTCGACGCGCGCACCGCCCGGCCCGCGGACGGTTTCGGCCATGGTCAGATCGCGGGGTAGGCGCGTGAGCATGGTTATGCTCGCCCGGTCGGGCTATGACTCACACCGGGCAGGCTGAAAGCTTGCTTCGCCAAAAACGCGTCCTCCTCGACATCGACAAAAGCCATCCCTCACTTAAGCGCAAGTCAGCGAAAATTCCATAAGCGACGGTGCGTGACCCATAAGGCCGCTCCCACGACCACAGTCTTCATCCGGCGCCGCGGGTTGGACGACGCATGATGTCCCGGCATCCGTCGTCCGGCTGATCCGGCTTTGGCCGCCGGTATCGAATCTCGAAGCGTCGGCCGATCGCCCCGGGTCGGCCTAGTACGGTTGCGGGATGCCGCCCGCGCCTTGCCGGCGCAAGCAGTTCGCCAGCGCCATGCTCGCCCCCGAGACCAGCACGTCGATAGAGCGGCCGCGCTGGAACTCGCCGCTGATGGGAATGCGGGGCAAGGCGGTCAGATAGTCGGCGTGTTCCGGCAACAGCACGCCGGGCCGCGCGGTGACCGCGGTCAGAAACCCCAATTCGGCGGCCATCGCATATTCGCGCGGGCCGGCTGCGCTCGCGTCGCCATAAGGGTAAGCGAGGTGCCGCGGCGAGCTGCCGAGCGCCGCCTCGATCACGGCACGGCCCATATTCAGTTCCGCGCGAGCGACGGCGGGCGGCGCCTTGGCCAGCACCACGTGGTTGACCGAGTGCGCGCCGATCGTCACCAGCGGATCAGCGGCCAGCGCTGCAATCTCATCCCAGCTCATGCACTCCTGGTGGGAGATGGCCTGGATGTCGACGCCGTAGCGCGTGGCGAGTTCGCGCATGACGTCGCGGATGGCGCCCGCCTTGGGCAACGATCGCAGCCAGCCGTGGAGGAAATCATAGGCCTCGTACTTTTCGCGGACGGACCCGCAGGTCAGCCGGCAATCCCGCCCGTCCATCTCGAGCACGATCGCGTCGTTGTGCGCGATGATTTGTTCGAGCGAGAGCCACCACAGGTGCCCGATGCGGTCGGGAAAGCTCGAGGGGATATAGATCGCGAACGGAACCTCGTGCTGCTTGAAGATGGGATACGCCCATTCCTTGTTGTCGCGGTAGCCGTCGTCGAGCGTGATCGCCACGAAGCGCCGCCGGAAATCCCGTTCGGTCAGCCGACGATGCACTTCGTCGAGCGATACGAAATCCACTCCCGACCGCCGCAGCCGGCGCACGATGGTCGTGAGAAATTCGGGCGTGATCTCGAGCCGGAGGTTCGGCTGAAACCGGGCGGTCCGCTGCGGCTGGACGCGGTGCAGCATGAGGATCGCGCCGACGCCGCCCACGAACGGCCGCATCAGCCCGAATGCGCCGCTGAAATAAAGCGCCTCAAGCGCCGATTTGACGACGAAGTGCCGCAAGAACGCATCATCCGTGGTGGCGGGCTGCTGAATACGCGTGTGAAATATCGCAATTCCAAGACGTAGGCGATCGTTATGCCTGGCACAACGTACAAGGCTTACGGCACATCGGACAACCGGAAACAACTCCCCCGCTCGGCATGCGCGCGCCACCGCAAAATATGCCGATACCGACCGGTTCGGCATCCCCCATATTGAGGATGCGGCGTTGCCCTCATGTCGAGCGCTGAACACTCTTGCGGCATATCAAGGAGGAAGAATGATGGCCACTTTGGGTCTGATTGAATACGAAGACGCGAGCAGCGAGGTGCGGGCTGTCTACGACGACATCATGAGCACCCGGAAGACGGATTGGATAAACAACTTCTGGAAGGCCATCGCTCACGATCCAGCGACGCTTCGGCGAACCTGGGAGAGCGTGAAACAGGTCATGGCGCCAGGCGAACTCGACCCGCTGGTGAAAGAGTTGATCTATGTCGCGGTCAGCGCCACGACGGGCTGCGAATACTGTATCGCTTCCCACACGGCGGGAGCACGCAAGAAGGGGATGACTGACGGCATGTTTGCCGAGCTGATGGCGGTGGTGGGTATGGCCAACGAAACCAACCGACTCGCCAAAGGCTACCAAGTCGAAGTGGACGAAGCGTTCCGGGTTTGAATCGTCCGGCTTGCTCTTGTTTGGCTTACTTCTGGAGCGGATATCGCAATCGCTGGAACGTGCAAATCCGGCATGAAAATCGCCGCAACGCAGCGGCGGAGCGGACCGTGCTCGAAAAAGTGTGTTGAGCGGATAATTTTGAGCCCTATCATATGCGCTCGGCGAAAGCACAGCCCTGCGCACCGACATTGCCAAGGGCGTGATATCTGACGTCATGGTCTTAGTTGTCGCGACCTGGCTCTCCTGAAATAGGGGAATCCATATGCGCAAACGATACAGCCTGAATTTGAATTGGTCCGAGCGGGCGCAACACCGGCGCGCTGTTTTGATGATTGGCGGCCTTGCGCTCGGCGGTTTTGCGATCGGGATTATTTTCAGCGTCGCCACCGATTATCTCCGCCCGGCTTCTACCCGGGAGGGCGCTCGCGTGAGTGCGGTCGAGCATGTTCCGATCTATGCGACACCTGCCCCACTCACTGCCGGGGACCCGGAACGCCTCTCCCGCTCGCGCCCATCAATCGCGGAAGCCGTGCCTCCACGCGATGGAACCGGCGCGCTGGCGCCTCCTGACACTGACGGGCGGGGCGGCGCCACGGACGGCCGCGGCGGCGGCGCAATCGTTTCACCAAAGGATACCGCGAGAGCAAAAGCGTCTGAAGATCGCCTGAAAAAAATCATGCAGATTTGCCGGGGATGCTAAGGACCTGAGTTTCTGCGCTGGGCCCGGCGGCATCGGACCAACCTGTCTCGCTGGTTAGCTGAAAACATATTCTTCACAACACAGGGATCGACGCCGTGTCTTTCACGCGCCCTTCCGCGTGAAGCGCTTCATCAGGTCGGCGCGTCTGATGAAGCAGGAGCGTATTGAGCGTGTGCAAATCCACCCAGATGGGAGTTTGTTATAACGTTAAGTTATAAGGGTCCGACAAATGCCTGCGAAACGGTCGCATCATAGAACTAGCAGACTATACCGTCTGGATTAGCTGACAAATCCGGCCGACGGGAGTTGGCAAACCGCAGGAACTGCGTCGAGATTTTGACTTGAGTCATGTCCCGGAAATCTTCCGATAATTAGTCTTCACGGGGAAAAGGGTCGCTTGCAAAAAAAAAGCGGGAAAAAACCCGCCAACCAGGGAGGTTAAATTGCGCGCTCTGCCGCGGGATTTTGAACCTGGCC
>JAEULX010000197.1 GCA_016793685.1 Bradyrhizobiaceae bacterium | reverse complement strand
CGATCGGTCCGAGGCGGCCCACTTCAGCATTGTTGCCGCAATGAGACTACAATGACCCGCCTGCCGGTCCTATCTGAAGGGCGCGCCGTTTCCGGCCCATACCGGGTATGTCCGGAGCCCAGCCGGCCCGTGGGCACCCCCGCGCCGATTGCGGCGCGGGTCTGCCGTAGTCTTGCCGCGGCGGCAATTTAGGTGAGCGTGGGGAGACGGGCAGGACGAGTCGGTTCGCTGGTAAGGTCATGAGAACGAAAGTGGCGTTGGCCACGCGCACATTTCCCGCCAAACGGGCATATGGGTTTCCCGTCTTCGCTGCGACGCCTCTCCGGACCACCGGAGGTGAGCCGGCGCGCGGGCCTTCCGCCCGATCCCCCCGAGCCATCGGCACGGTCTTACTGGCCGCCGCCCTGTCCCTGGCAGCCCTTTCCCTGATCAACCCGCCGCGGGCGGGCGCCACCGAGATCGCCGAAAAAGCGCGCGGCAACGATGCGGCGCCGGCGCGCAGCAGCGATTCCGGCGGGCATTGCCTGTCGCGCCAGGAGCAGCGCGCGCGTATCGCCGCCCGGACCGTCGTTCCCCTGGCGAAAGCGGCGCGGGCGGTCAAGGGCCGCCGCGACACCCTTTTGAACGCCCGGCTGTGCGAGCGGGACGGCAAGCTCGTCTACCTGCTGACAGTATTAGCACGAGGTGGCAAAGTGCTGCGCGCGACGGTGGACGCCGGTACCGGCACGGTCATCCACGGGCCGCGCTAGGATAAATCGTCATGCGGCTTCTCGTCGTCGAGGATGATCCAGACCTGAACCGCCAGCTCGCGACCGCGCTGACCGACGCCGGTTACGTGGTCGACCGCGCCTTCGACGGCGAGGAGGCGCACTATCTCGGCGAAACCGAGCCCTATGACGCGGTGATCCTCGACATCGGATTGCCCAAGCTCGACGGAATTTCGGTGCTCGAAGCATGGCGGCGCAGCGGCCGGGCGATGCCGGTGTTGCTGTTGACCGCCCGCGATCGCTGGAGCGACAAGGTACAGGGCTTCGACGCCGGCGCCGACGACTACGTGGCCAAGCCCTTCCATCTCGAAGAGGTGCTCGCACGTATTCGCGCGCTGTTGCGCCGCTCGGTCGGACACGCCAAGAGCGAATTCCTGTGCGGGCCGGTGCGGCTTGATTCGCGCACCGGGCGCGTCACCGTCGATGGCGTTCTGGTTCGGCTCACCTCGCACGAATACCGGCTGCTGTCCTACCTCATGCATCATACCGGGCGCGTGGTGTCGCGCACTGAGCTCGTCGAGCACCTCTACGATCAGGATTTCGACCGCGACTCGAACACCATCGAGGTGTTCGTCGGGCGCATCCGCAAGAAGCTCGGCGTCGAGGTCATCCAGACCGTGCGCGGGCTCGGCTACCTGCTGACGCCGCCCGCCGACGCGCGCTGAGAGCGATGCGCACGAATTCGCTCGCCTTCCGGCTTTTCCTCTCCGCCACCACCTGGACCGTGGTCATCCTGCTCGCCACCGGGATCAGCCTGTCCTCGCTCTATCACGACGCGGTCGAGCGCTCCTTCGACCGGCGGCTCGGCGTTTACCTGCGGACGCTGGTTGCTGCCGTCGCCGCTCCCGAGGACGGGAGTGACCACGGCTCCCTGTCGCTGGGCGAGCCGCTGTTCGATCTTCCTCTCTCCGGCTGGTACTGGCAGGTCTTTCGCCTGAACGCGCCCAAGCCCGAGACCCGCGTGTCCCGCTCGTTGTGGGACGGCACCCTGCCGCACCTGGTCGAGCGCGGCGTGCCGGCGACCACCGACGGCACCCGCCGCGCCTACGTGGACGGGCCGGAGGACCAAAGGTTGCGGCTGGTCGAGCGCACGGTCGATCTCGGCGAAGAGGGCCGCTATCTCGTTTCGGTCGCGGGCGACCCCCAGGAAATCGAGGAGGAGCTGCACGCCTTCAATCAGACGCTGGCGATCACCTTCGTCATTCTCGCGGCCGTGCTCCTGCTCATCACCATGTTCCAGGTGCGGTTCGGGCTCGCCCCGCTCAAGCGCATCTCCGAAAGCCTCGCGGCGATCCGCGCCGGCCGCAGCGAGCGGCTGGAAGGCCAGTTTCCCGTCGAAATCGAACCGCTCGCGCGCGAAACCAATGCGCTGATCGAGGCCAACCGGCAGGTGGTCGAGCGTGCGCGCACCCATGTCGGCAATCTGGCGCATGCGCTCAAGACCCCGCTCTCGGTGATCGTCAACGAGGCCGCCGCGCACCCCGACCGGTCGTTCGCCGGCAAGATGCGCGAGCAGGCCGACATCATGCGCGACCAGGTCACGCGGCACTTGGAGCGGGCGCGCATTGCGGCCCGGCTGACCGTCGTCGGCGTCGTGACCGAGGTGGCGCCGGTGGTCACCGCGCTCGCCCGCATGATGGAGAAGCTGCACCACGACCGGGGCATCGTCATCGACGTCGATACGCCCGAGCCGGTCCGCTTCCTCGGCGAGCGTCAGGACCTCGAGGAAATGGTCGGCAATCTCGTCGACAATGCCTGTAAATGGGCGGCTTCGCGGGTGTCGATCAGGGTCGAGGCGGAGACTCAGGCCGACAAGAAACGCGCCCCCGCAATCCGCCTGATCATCGACGATGACGGCCCCGGCCTGTCGGCAGCCGAGCGCGAGCAGGTCGCCCAGCGCGGCCGAAGGCTCGACGAGACCAAGCCGGGCTCGGGCCTCGGCCTCTCCATCGTGCTCGAGCTTGCCTCGCTCTATGGCGGCGGCCTCAACCTCTCGACAGCCCCCATCGGCGGCCTGCGCGCCGAACTCGTTCTGCCCGGGGCAGGGTAGCCCGCCGCGACCGCGGCCACCCATAAGTTCTGCTGGGCGGCCAAGTTTCGCCCCATTCCTCGCATTTTTGTGATGCCGGGACTTAAGGAGAAGCGGCGCTGCGCCGGATGACGCCGCCGCGGGGGGAGACGCGCATGCTCTCGAAGATCACCCTTCTGACCGTCGGGCTGTCCGGTTTCGCCCTCGCGGCCTGCGCCGGCGATCCCGTGACCGGAACCGGTCCGCGCGAGAACACCGGAACGCTGGTGGGAGCGCTGACCGGCGCGGCGGTGGGGTCGACGATCGGCGGCACCCCCGGCGCTCGGGTCGCCGCGAGCGTCGCCGGGGCGGCGATCGGCGGGTTGATCGGCAACCGCATCGGCGCGGCGCTCGATGACGAGGACCGCCGGCGCGCCTATGCGGCGCAGGTGGCGGCGCTGGAAAACGGTCCCTCCGGCAGGCCGGTCACCTGGCGCAATCCGGATTCGGGACGCTACGGCACCATCGTGCCCGGCGCCGCCTATGACCGGGGCGGCGCGCAGTGCCGTCCCTTCACGCATACGATCTACATCGACGGACGGCCGGAAAGCGCGCGCGGCACCGCCTGCCGCAACCCGGACGGAAGCTGGACTCCGGTCTGAAACCGCTCGAGCGCCGGGCAACCTTGATTCGCTGGATCGCGAAGCCGCGGCCACGCGATCGCTCTGCGGGTCAATTAGATTCGAATGCCGACGCTTCTCGTAGAGAGCGATCCTTGCCAGCGGCGTTCGTGGTGGCGAGGGGCTCTTGCGCCATAGCGCTGCGTTGCCGCCAGCTGCCGATCGCGATGCCGGCGGCGAGAACGGCAAGCCAGACCAGTCTGCCCTGATACCGGTCGTTCGGATTCGACAGCACGCCGCAGATGGTCGCGTTGCCCAGCAGGGCAAGAAGGACCGTCGCGCACAGCGCGCGCGTGAATGGGCCAAAGCGCGCGGGCCCGAACACGGCGATCAAGACGACCAGGGCCAGGCTGGCCGCCGCCACCGGCACATGCACGACATTGAGGATGCTCACGTCCGGCTGATCCCGCTGCTGGCGCGCCGCCAGGAACCGCGCATTCGCCTCCGGGGACAGAATGCGTTCGAACGTGCCGATAACGTGGAAATTATCGTCGGGATTGACCGACAGGGTGGTGCGGAACGACAGGAACTGGTCGATCGCCGCCTCGATCGCCGTGGCGAAATGCTGCCACGGGTAGAGGCGCAGCGTCGCGAGGATGAGGCGGCGCGACTCCGGGGAATAGGCTTCCCAGCCGCCGAGCTTGTGGATCGGACTCGATTGGGTCCACAGCCACTCGTCGGCGGTATCGGGCAGCGCCGCCTCATAGCGGCAGAGCTTGATCTGCTTGTCCGGACAGTGATCGTCGAGATAGCGCTCGATCAGGCCGTCCTGGACCAGCCGGCCGAACACGAAGGTGGTGCCGCCGGGGGTAAGGGCGAATTCGCCCGCAATGAGATAGTTCGACGCCGGGCAGAGCAGGGCGCCCGCCACAAGGGTTGTCGCCGCAGCGCCTAGCCGCGGGCGCGGGATGCCCACCGACGGCGCGGCGAGGCGGATCAGCGCGAAGCAGACGGTCAGGCCGAGGCAGAGCGCAAGCGTCGCCATGTGCGCAGCGATCGCAAACACGATCATCCCGCCGAGCGTGAGCATCTCGAACCGGTGCAGCGCGTCGCGCCGGAAGGCGAGCAGATAAAGCGCGAGCACGGCCCATCCCGCCCAAATTCCCGGCATCAGCAGCGAGACGTACCAGGGCAGTGCGGTGAATGCCGCGAGTGCGGCGACCAGGACGAAAGCGAGCCATGGCCGTCCCCCGAGGCCGTGCGCGCGCAACAAAATTCGAATGACAAAAACGGTCCCGGCCGCCTGGATCAGCACGTTCGGCCAGAAATCGAGCGAAAGCCCGGCGGCGAGATACGCTCCGAACGCGGCCGACCGGCCGAGTTCGAGCGTGCCCTCGAGCGGCCGCAGCAGATATCCGCCGATGTCGGGAAAGATCATCGGGAAGCCGTTCCACAAGGCCGGCCACATCAGCAGCACGACCATCGCCGGCACCAGGGCCCAGTCGAGCCGCGCGTTGAATTTCGCTCGCGTAGATTCGGTCATCTCATGACCCCACGGGCTCGGCGGGCGGACGCCAGCGGTAGATCCAGTCGTAGCGGCTGAGCAGAACATCGCCGCCGAGAACGGTCCGCATGGCGAGATCGCGGATTGCGGCCGCGGGTCCACCCAGATGGTAGATGCGATCGTTGGCGCGCGCCGCCGCTTGCACCCGTGCGGTCCGCGACCGGCGCTGGCTCTCGTAAAAGCGTAATGCAGAAGCCGTGCCACCCGGTGCGCGGGACAGCGCATGGGCGAGCACGGCGGCATCCTCGATCGCCATGGCAGCCCCTTGCGCGAGGAACGGCAGCATCGGGTGCGCGGCGTCGCCCAGGAGGGTCGCCGGGCCGCGGCCCCAACGGTCCATCGGGGGGCGATCGTAGAGCGCCCATTTCAGCCATTGTCTGGGCGTCGCCAGCAGTTTGCGCGCCGGATGGGCCCAGTTCCGATCGGAAAAACGCGCCAACAGCTCGGCGCAATCGCTGCGGGTGCTCCAGCCCGTTTCTTGCCACGCATCGGTC
>JAEULX010000151.1 GCA_016793685.1 Bradyrhizobiaceae bacterium | reverse complement strand
CCTCGACCGCCATGCGCACCACGCGGCGGGCGAGGTACAGCGGGTCCTCGCCGGCGTCGAGCATGCGGCAGAGATAGTAGAGCGCGGCGTCTGGGTCGGAGCCGCGCACCGATTTATGCAGGGCGGAGATGAGATTGTAATGGCTGTCCTGCGACTTGTCGTAGATCGGGGCGCGCCGCTGCACGATCTCCTGCAGGTTGCCCGCATCGAAGGTTTCCCCGCGCCGGGCGGCGCGCCACACTTCCTCGGCGAGCGTGAGCGCTGCGCGCCCATCGCCGTCCGCCATGCGGACGAGGGACGCGCGCGCTTCCGGATCGAGCGGCAGCGCCCTTCCCTCCGCGGCTTCGGCGCGCGCGAGCAGCTTTTCGATCGCCTCGGCGTCGAGCGGCCGGAACACCAGCACGCGGGCGCGCGACAGCAGCGCCGCGTTCAGTTCGAACGATGGGTTTTCCGTCGTCGCGCCGACCAGCACGATGGTGCCGTCTTCCATGACCGGGAGAAACGCGTCCTGCTGGGCGCGATTGAACCGGTGCACCTCGTCGACGAAGAGCAATGTGCCCTGCCCGGTCTCCCGCCGGGCGCGGGCGGCGTCGAACACCTTCTTGAGGTCGGCGACCCCGGAGAACACGGCGGAGAGCTGGACGAATTCGAGATCGGTCGCATGCGCCAGCAGCCGCGCGACCGTCGTCTTGCCGGTCCCCGGCGGCCCCCAGAACACGAGCGAGCCGAGCGAGCGCGTCTCGATCATGCGGGTGAGCGCACCGTCCGGGCCGAGCAGGTGCTCCTGGCCGACGACTTCGGCAAGCGTCTGTGGGCGCAGCTTGTCGGCAAGCGGACGCGGCGCGTCGTCCGCAAGGCCGGCGGCGGCGAACAGGCTTGGGGCGGCGCTCTTCTTGGCGCGGGTGCTCATGGCGATCTTTTACAGGCGCGCGACCGTAGTGTCCCGATTCCGAAGTTCGCATCATTGTGCGGCATCCTCGTTTGCGAACTTCGGAATCGAAGGACACCAGCAACTTATTGATCTCGTGTGGCTTTGGTTCAGAAATCCGCATTTCGGACTCGCCGCAAGAATGATGCGGACTTCTGAACCGCCACACTTGGACTGTCGCTGCGCTTGCGCAACGGTGCTATCGGAAAGATGGGGAGGCGGAAACGCCTCGGCCACCGCCCCCGGTCGCAAGCCCGCGCTATCCGCCGAACGCCACCGAAAAAGTCTGGCCTTCGCGCACGATGGTGATGCGCCAGAACCGGCTCGGCTGGCTCGCAACCCGGTCGAGATCGCTGGTCTGGCCGACCTTTTCGCCATTGACGGCAACGATGACGTCGCCCTTGCGGAAGAAGCCGATTTCACGCGCCATCGACCCTTCCGCGACGTCGACGACGACGGCGCCCTGCAGCCCGGAATCGAGACGGAGTTCATCGGCAAGCGACGGCGACATGTTGGAAACCCGCGCCCCGGAAAACGGCGAGCGGCCGCGAATCACGCGCTCGTCCCGCGGCGTGTCGGGAGCAGGCTCGAGGGCGACCGTCACCCGCGTTTCGCGCCCGCTGCGCAGCACGCCGATCCGCGCCTGTCCGCCCAGCGCCTTGGTGGCGAAGCGATAGTCGAAGGCGTTGGGGTCCTCCACGACCTGCTCATCGATCGCGATGATCAGATCGCCGGTGCGCAGCCCTGCCCGCTCCGCGGGGCTTTTCGCCTGGACGGTCCCGACCAGAGCGCCCGCCGGGCGCTTCAGCCCGAACGCTTCGGAAATCTCCGGGGTCACCGCCTGCAGCTTGGCGCCCAGCCAGGGCCGCCGGACGGTGTTGCTGCCGCCCTGCGCCGACGCGAGGACGACCCGCACCATGTTGACGGGAATCGCAAAGCCGATGCCCTGCGAGCCGCCGGAGCGCGAAAAGATCGCGGTATTGATGCCGATGAGCTTTCCCGACTGATCGACCAGCGCGCCGCCCGAGTTCCCCGGGTTGATCGCCGCGTCGGTCTGGACGAAGAACTGGTAATCGGAGATGCCGACCTGCGTCCGCGCGACGGCGGACACGATGCCGTGCGTCACCGTCTGGCCGACGCCGAACGGATTGCCGATCGCGAGCACGAAGTCGCCCACCTGCAGGGTATCGGAATCCCCAAGCTCGATGGCGGGAAACTTCTCGTTCGCATCCTTGAGGCGCAGAATCGCAAGGTCCGATCGCGGGTCCTTCAGGACGATTTCGGCTTCGAATTCGCGCTTGTCGGCGAGCGAAACCTTGACCTGGTCCATTCGCTCGATGACGTGGTTGTTCGTGACCACGAGCCCGCCGTCGACGATCACGCCCGAGCCGAGCGAGCGCTGCACCTGCTCGCCGGAGCCGGACCCGCCAAAAAATTGACGGAAGATGGGATCATCGAGCAGCCGGTTGCGGTTTTCGACCACGCGGGCGGCGTAGACGTTGACAACCGACGGCGCGGCGCGTTTGGCGACCGGCGCCAAGGAGAGCTTGACCACCTGCGGGGAAGCCGGGACGACCCTTGCCTCCTGAGACAGCGCTTCTCCCGCGAGAAAAGGCAGCACCGCCATCGCCACGGCAAACGCGACGCGCCGACAAAAGATCGAGGACATGTGATCTGTCTCCGCTCAACGAATAGAGGTGTACGTCGCACCAATGGCAAGAGAAGGGCGATTGCGCGGCGGCCCCCCGCCAGCGAAAGACCTCGTCCCCTGCACCTTACGCCGCCCCGCGCGCCGTCGCGACGGCCAACGCGCCGTAGCGCATCATTCAGCCACCAAAACCGTGGGAGAACCGCATGAAGCATACCGCCTCGGCTTTGGCGATCGCGACGACCGCAGGCTTCGCAATCACGGTCATGAGCTTCATGGAAGCCGGCGCCGCCGACCCGCAGGTCGAGCGCGGGAAGTACCTTACCAGCTTCAGCGGCTGCTTCGATTGCCACACGCCGGGGTATTTCTTCGGCAAGCCGGACATGGAGCGCTACCTCGGCGGCTCGGAGGTCGGTTTTGAGATGCCCGGGCTCGGCGTCTTCGTCGGCCCAAACCTGACGCCGGACAAGGAAACGGGGCTCGGCGACTGGACCGAAGAGGAGATCGTGACGGCCCTGCAGAAGGGAGTGCGGCCGGACGGGCGCACGCTCGCTCCGATCATGCCGTGGAAGTCGTTCGCCAACCTGACCGACTACGACGCCAGGGCCATCGCCAAGTTTCTCAAGAGCCTCCCGCCGCTCAAGAACAAGGTGCCCGGCCCGTTCGGCCCGACCGAAAAGCCGACCGTATTCATCATGAAGGTGGTTCCGCCCGAGGAACCGGTCCAACCGAAGCAGGACAAGCTGAAGACGCATGCGCCGCAGTAGCCGAGCGCACCGCCGCTGCGCGTAACGCCGCTGCGCGCATGACCGGTTGAAGCACGCGAAGCAAAGGCCGGTCTACCGACCTTCGGCGCCCTACGCCGCGGCCGGCTGTTCGGCTTCCTCGCCGCGCGGGCCCGAGTCCTGGCCCTTGGCATCGACGTCGCGGTCGACGAATTCGATCACCCCGAGCGGCGCCGAATCGCCAAAGCGGAAGCCCGCTTTCATCACCCGCGTATAGCCGCCGCTGCGCGCCTTGTAGCGCGGTCCGAGCACCTCGAAGAGCTTCTTGACCATGGCGGCGTCGCGAAGCTCGGAAAGCGCCTGACGCCGCGCGTGCAGGCCGCCGCGCTTACCCAGCGTGACCAGTTTCTCGACGATCGGCCGCAGGTCCTTCGCCTTCGGCAGCGTCGTCGTGATCTGCTCGTGCTTGATCAGCGCCGCTGCGAGGTTGGCGAACATTGCGCGCCGGTGCTCGGCGGTGCGGTTGAGCTTGCGATGGGCAAATCCGTGACGCATGGCGGCTCGTTCCGTCCTTACATATTTTCTCTGTCGCGCCCGCCTTCGAGCCGGGCATCCGCGCCGCCAGCCGCAGCTGGCATCAAGCCGTGGATGGCCGGATCAAGCCCGGCCATGACGATCGTGCTGATCAGTAATGGTCCTCGAACCGCTTGGCCAGCTCTTCGATGTTCTCCGGCGGCCAGCCCGGCACTTCCATGCCGAGATGCAGGCCCATCTGCGCCAGCACTTCCTTGATCTCGTTGAGCGACTTGCGGCCGAAATTCGGCGTGCGCAACATCTCCGCCTCGGTCTTCTGCACGAGATCGCCGATATAGACGATGTTGTCGTTCTTCAGGCAGTTGGCCGAGCGCACCGACAGTTCCAGCTCGTCGACCTTCTTGAGGAAGGCGGGCGGGATGCCGCCGAGATCGTCGGCGAGCGACAACGGCTGCTCCGGCCGCTTCGGCTCCTCGAAATTCACGAACACGTTGAGCTGGTCCTGGAGAATGCGCGCGGCGTAGGCAAGCGCGTCGTCCGGACTCACGGCGCCGTTGGTCTCGATCTGCATGGTGAGCTTGTCGTAGTCGAGAATCTGCCCTTCGCGGGTATTCTCGACCTTGTAGGAGACCTTCTTCACCGGCGAGTAGAGGCTGTCGACCGGAATGAGGCCGATCGGCGCATCCTCCGGGCGATTGCGTTCGGCCGGCACATAGCCCTTGCCGGTCGAGACCGTGAACTCCATGCGGATCTCGGCGCCTTCGTCGAGATGGCAGAGAACGAGGTCGGGATTGAGAATGACCACGTCGCCGACCGTCTGGATATCGCCGGCCGTCACGATCGCCGGTCCCTGCTTCTTCAACACCATGCGCTTCGGACCATCGCCCTGCATCTTGATGGCGATATCCTTGATGTTGAGCACGATGTCGGTCACGTCCTCGCGCACGCCGGCGATCGAGGAGAATTCGTGCAGAACGCCGTCGATGTGCACCGACTGCACGCTCGCGCCCTGCAGCGAAGAGAGCAGAATGCGCCGCAGCGCGTTGCCGAGGGTAAGGCCGAAGCCGCGCTCCAGCGGCTCGGCGATCACCGTCGCCATGCGCTTGGGTTCGGGTCCAGGTGTGACCTGCAGCTTGTTCGGCCTGATCAGCTCTTGCCAGTTCTTCTGAATCGTCACGTCGTCACCATCGAATCGAGCAGCGCGACCGCTCGGGCGCGCATCCCACTCCGCCCGTGGGAATAGAATGCCGGATCATCCGGCCGCCGGCGAACCGGCGTCGGTCAAACGCGCCGGCGCTTGCGCGGCCGGCAGCCATTATGCGGGATCGGCGTCACGTCGCGGATCGACGTGATCGTAAACCCGGCCGATTGCAGCGCCCGCAACGCCGATTCGCGACCCGAACCGGGCCCCGCCACCTCGACTTCGAGCGTGCGCATGCCGTGTTCCTGCGCCTTGCGGGCGGCGTCTTCGGCGGCGATCTGGGCGGCGTAGGGCGTCGACTTGCGCGAACCCTTGAACCCCATCGTTCCCGCCGACGACCAGGCGATCGTGTTGCCCTGGGCATCGGTGATCGAGATCATCGTGTTGTTGAACGAGGCGTTCACGTGGGCAACGCCGGACACGATGTTCTTGCGTTCGCGCCGCCGTACGCGGGTGGCATCTTTAGGCATTGTCGTTCCTTCTGCGGCGCGGCTGACGAACCGGGCGCGCGCGTCTCCAGTTCGTCCCGGCTATTTCTTCTTGCCGGCGATCGGCTTGGCTGGCCCCTTGCGGGTGCGGGCATTGGTGTGGGTGCGCTGGCCGCGCACCGGCAGACCGCGGCGATGGCGAAGCCCGCGATAGCAGCCGAGATCCATCAGCCGCTTGATGTTCATCGCCACCTCGCGCCGAAGGTCGCCTTCCACCAGGTAATCGCGGTCGATCACCTCACGGATCTGCAGCACCTCCTGATCGGTGAGCTGCGCCACCCGGCGCTCGTCCGGGATCCCGACCTTCTCCATGATTTCCTGAGCCTTTTTGGGCCCAATTCCATGGATATATTGGAGACCGATAAGCACCCGCTTATTGGTCGGAATATTCACGCCAGCAATACGAGCCAAAGCCGCCGCTCCTTCCGCTGGCCGCCACAGCCAGACTTACGAACCAAAATGCTTGTCCTGTCAGCCGGATACGCATGAAAGCGACGCCCTCCCCGACTACTTCCGGGGCACGGCGCCGTTAGGACTCTCTCCGACTGGGTGTCCGGTATCTACGAACTCTACTGCTACTCGTCAACCCATCCTCGACTACTTCTCCCGCTCTGCCGGGCCTGACCAGACATCCGTCCGTCCCAGCTCCGGGGCGGCCACCACGCGAATCCCGATTGCGACCGGCCGGTCGTTCCAGGACGCGCCGTCTAGCCCGCACCGGCACGGGGCAGCTTCGCAAGAAGCGCCTCGATCTCGGCCGTGACCTGGTCGATCGGAAGCATGCCGTCCACGCTCACGAGCAGACCCTTACGCAGATAATAGTCGACCAGCGGCTCCGTCTGGGCGTGATAGGCGGCAAGCCTGCGGCGCAGCACGAGCGGAGTGTCGTCCGCGCGGACCGTTTCTCCGCGCGCCTCCATCTCCTTCACGCGGGCCTCGACGCGCTGCACCAGGATGTCCTCGTCGACCTTGATCTGGACCACTGCATCGAGAGAAAGGCCCTTGTCATGCAGGAGGCGGTAGAGCGCTTCGGCTTGGCCGACGGTGCGCGGGAAGCCATCGAGGATGAATCCCTTCGCGCAATCCGGACGGCTGAGCCGCTCGGCGACGATCGCCACCACCATATCGTCCGGCACGAGTTCCCCGCGGCTCATAATCTCATGCGCCTTGAGCCCGGCAGACGTGCCTGTCGCGGCGGCTTCGCGCAACAGATCGCCAGTCGATAGTTGAATGATTCCAAAACGTTCTAGAAGGCGACGCGCTTGCGTTCCCTTCCCGGCCCCAGGGGGCCCCAGCAGGATCAATCTCACCGACGCCGTCCCCTCAGCTTCGATTTTTTGATCAGTCCCTCATATTGGTGAGCCAGTAAGTATCCCTGAATCTGCGCCACGGTGTCCATAACCACACTCACTACAATCAACAACGATGTGCCGCCGAAATAGAAGGGAACCGCGGCATAGGAAATCAGGATTTCGGGGATCAGGCACACGATGGCGAGGTACGCCGCGCCGACCACGGTAATGCGCGTAAGCACGTAATCGATGTATTCCGCCGTGCGCTCGCCGGGCCTGATTCCCGGAATAAATCCGCCGTGCTTCTTGAGGTTGTCCGCTGTTTCCGTCGGGTTGAACACGATCGCGGTATAGAAGAACGCGAAAAAGACGATGAGCGCGATATAGAGGACAAGGAACAGCGGGCGCCCGTGACCCAGCTGGGTCGTGATCAGCGTCAGCCATTCCGACCCGCCCCCGGCGTTGAAATTCGCAACCGTGCTCGGCAGCAGCAGCAGCGATGAGGCGAAGATCGGCGGAATCACGCCCGAGGTGTTGAGCTTGAGCGGCAGGTGCGAGCTCTGCCCCTCAAACATGCGGTTGCCTATCTGGCGTTTGGGGTACTGAATCAACAGCCGGCGCTGGGCGCGCTCCATGAACACGATGAACGCGATCACCGCGATCGCCATCACGATGATGACGAGGATGATGCCGGTCGACAATGCGCCCTGGCGGCCAAGTTCGAGCATCCCGGCGATGGCGGACGGCAGTTCCGCCACGATCCCGGCGAAGATGATCAGCGAAATGCCGTTGCCGATCCCGCGCGAGGTCACCTGCTCGCCGAGCCACATCAGGAAGACCGTTCCGCCGGTGAGCGTGATCACCGTCGATATGCGGAAGAACCAGCCCGGGCTGGTCACGACCGACCCCGCGCCTTCGAGGCCGAGCGCGATGCCGTAGGCCTGGAATGCGGCGAGCAGCACGGTCAGGTAGCGGGTGTATTGGTTGATGACCTTGCGCCCCTGCTCTCCTTCCTTCTTCAGGTTTTCGAGCGTCGGCGATACCGTCGTCATCAGCTGGATGATGATCGACGCCGAGATGTAGGGCATGATGTTCAGCGCGAAGATCGCCATCCGGTGGATGCCGCCGCCCGCGAACATGTTGAACATGCCGAGAATGCCGCCGGCCTGGGTGCGGAATATCTGCTCCCACTGGCCCGGATCGATGCCGGGAAGCGGGATGTAGGTTCCGAGCCGGTAGACGAGGAGCGCCCCCAGCGTAAACCACAGGCGCTTCTTCAGCTCTTCGGCCTTGGCAAGCGCCGAGAAATTCAGGTTGGCTGCAAGTTGTTCTGCCGCAGAAACCATTCAAAGGCTCCGGTTGTCGCCTAGCCGGCGTCGCCTGCCCACCTTCTCGTCAATATAGCGTTCAGCTCCCGCTTTCGCCCGCGTCTTTTTGCGCTTTCTGAGCCAGTATCTTGACCGATCCGCCGCTCTTCTCGACGGCGGCGACCGCCGATTTCGAGGCGCCGTGGACTTCGAACTGGAGCGCGGCCTTCAGCTCGCCGTCGCCCAGCAGCCGCACGCCGTCGCGCGCGCGGCGCAAGACCCCGGCATTGACCAGCGCCTCGACATTGACGATCGCATCCGGCGCCAGCGCTCCCTTGTCCACCGCCGCCTGGACGCGGCCGATGTTCACCTCGTTGAGGTCGAGCGCGAAGATATTGTTGAAGCCGCGCTTGGGCAGGCGGCGGTGCAGCGGCATCTGGCCGCCTTCGAACCCCTTGATGGCGACGCCCGCGCGCGCGGTCTGGCCTTTGCCACCGCGGCCGCCGGTCTTGCCCTTGCCCGAGCCGATCCCGCGGCCGATACGCATGCGCGACTTGCGGGCGCCCGGATTGTCGGCAATCTCGTTGAGTTTCATTACAGGTCTCCTCACCCCGCCGCCTGGTCGGATCGCGACGGCGCGACATGCGGCGTCGCATTCACTGGCCGGGCCACCGCCAAACCAATCCGCCGCTCACGTCGCTTGCGTTCATTGTTCCCCGATCACCCGGATCAGGTGTCTGACTTTGTCGATCATGCCGCGCGTCGACGGCGTGTCTTCGAGTTCGGCGACGCGCCCGATGCGGTTGAGACCGAGCCCGATCAGCGTCTCCCGCTGGTCGTGGCGCCGGCGCATCGGGCTGCCGGTCTGTTCGATCCTGATCCTCTTTGCGGCTTCCGTGGCCATTTCGAATCTCCGTTCGCGCGACCGGCGGCTTATTCGCTCGTCGCCGGTTCGGTGTCGCCGTCGCGGCGGCGCGCCTGCAGCGCGGATACTTTGATGCTCCGGCGGGCCGCAACCGCCCGCGGCGAGTCCTGCCGCTTGAGGGCGGCAAACGTCGCGCGCACCATGTTGTAGGGATTGGACGAGCCGATCGACTTCGCCACCACGTCCTGCATGCCCAGCGTCTCGAACACCGCGCGCATCGGACCGCCCGCGATGATGCCGGTGCCGGGAGGCGCAGCGCGCAGGAACACGCGGCCGGCGCCGTGACGGCCCAGCACGTCGTGGTGCAGCGTGCGTCCCTCGCGCAGCGGAACCCGGATCAAGCCGCGCTTGGCGGCGTCCGTCGCCTTGCGGATGGCTTCCGGAACCTCGCGCGCCTTGCCGTGGCCGAAGCCGACGCGGCCCTTCTGATCGCCGACCACGACCAGCGCCGCAAAGCCGAACCGCCGGCCGCCCTTCACCACCTTGGCGACGCGGTTGATGTGCACGAGCTTGTCGGTAAACTCGCTGTCGCGCTCTTCGCGGTCGCGCTCGCGTTCACGTGCCATTGATCGTTCGTCTCCGTTCGGGCGTCCGCCCGTGTCGTCCTAGAATTTCAGGCCGCCTTCGCGCGCCGCTTCCGCGAGCGCCTTGACCCGTCCGTGGTAGAGATAGGCGCCGCGATCGAAAGCGACCACCGACACGCCGTTCTTCACCGCGCGCTCGGCGATCAACTTGCCGATCGTCTTCGCCGCGCCGATGTCGGCGCCGGTCTTCAGGCTGGTGCGCAGGTCCTTCTCCAGCGAGGAGGCGGCGGCGATCGTCTCGCCTTTGCGATCGTCGATCACCTGCGCATAGATATGCTTGGAAGAGCGGAACACCGACAGCCGCGGGCGATCCCCCGCAGCGGCCTTGATGGCGCGCCGGATGCGCTTCTTGCGCCGCTCCGTTTTGATGCTGAGCCTCGACATCTTGCGCTCCGTTATTTCTTCTTGCCTTCCTTACGGAAGATGTATTCGCCGACGTACTTGACGCCCTTGCCCTTGTACGGCTCGGGCCGGCGGAAGCCGCGAATCTCCGCCGCCACCTGCCCGACCTTCTGCTTGTCGTTGCCGGTGATGACGATCTCGGTCGGCTTCGGCGTCACGATCGCGATCCCTTCCGGGATCGGATAAATGACGTCATGGCTGTAGCCGAGCGCCAGCTGCAGGTTCTTGCCCTGCACCGCCGCGCGATAGCCGACGCCGGTGATTTCCAGCTTCTCCTCGAAGCCCTTGGTGACGCCGATCATGAGATTGGCGACGCGCGTGCGCGAGGTGCCCCACATGGCGCGGGATCGCGGCGATTCTTCGCGCGGGTCGATCTTGATCGAGGTCTTGTCCATCTTGATGGTCACGTCGTCCGGCAGCGTGAGCTGCCGGGTGCCTTTCGGCCCCTTGACGTTGACCGTCTGGCCCTGGACCGTCGCCGTGACCCCGGAAGGGACAGGCACCGCCTTCTTGCCGATACGCGACATACGGACGTCCCCTAGAACACGGTCATGAGAATTTCGCCGCCGACATTGGCGTCGCGCGCGGCATGGTCGGCCATCACGCCCTTGGGCGTGGACACGATGGCGACGCCGAGCCCGTTGTTCACGCGCGGCAGCGCCTTGACCGAGGCGTACACCCGCCGTCCCGGCTTCGACACCCGCGCGATCTCGCGGATCACCGGCTCGCCGTCGAAATATTTCAGCTCGATCTCGAGCTCGGTGCGCCCGTCCGCGTGCTCGATGGTCGCGTAGTCGCGGATGTAGCCTTCGCTCTTCAACACGTCGAGAACGCGCGCGCGCAGGCTCGAACCGGGCGTCGAGACTTTCGACTTCGCCCGCATCTGCGCATTGCGGATGCGTGTGATCATGTCGCCGATAGGATCGTTCATGGCTGTGCGACCCTCACCAGCTCGACTTCAGGAGACCGGGAATGAGGCCTTTGGAGCCGAGTTCCCGAAGCGCAATGCGGCTCATCTTCAGCTTGCGGTAATAGGCGCGCGGCCGCCCGGTGACCTCGCAGCGGTTGCGGATGCGGGTCGGCGAGCCGTTGCGCGGCAGCGTCGCAAGTTTGAGCGTCGCGGCGAACCGCTCCTCCATCGGCTTCGAGCGATCCCGCGCGATCGCCTTGAGCCGCAACCGGTGGGCCGCGAACTGCTTGGCGAGCTTGCGCCGGCGTTCGTTCTTTTCAATCGAGCTTTTTTTCGCCATTCGATGCTCCTAACTCCGCGTTTGAGACGGTCGCCGCCGCCTCACTGCCGGAACGGGAAATTGAAAGCCGAAAGCAGCGCACGTCCTTCCTCGTTGGTGCGCGCCGTCGTGCAGACGGTGATGTCCATGCCCCAGACCTCGGCTGCCTTGTCGTAGTCGATCTCCGGGAAGACGATGTGTTCCTTGACGCCCAGCGTGTAGTTGCCGCGCCCGTCGAAGCTCTTCGGATTCAGCCCGCGGAAGTCGCGGACGCGCGGCAGCGCGATATTGATCAGCCGGTCGATGAATTCGTACATGCGCGCCTTGCGCAGCGTCACCTTGCAGCCGATCGCCTGGCCTTCGCGCACCTTGAAGGTCGCAATCGACTTGCGCGCGGAGGTGACGACCGCCTTCTGGCCGGCGATGAGGGCGAGATCGGCCGCCGCCTGCTCCACCTTCTTGCGGTCGGCGGTGCCTTCGCCGACGCCCATGTTGATCACGATCTTTTCCAGCCGCGGCACTTCGAGCGGGTTCTTGTATTGGAACTGCTCGGTGAGCTTCTTCTTGATGACGCTGTCGTACTGAACCTTCAGGCGCGCGGGCGCGCGCGGCTCCGCCGGCTCGGCAGCGCCCTTCGCGGCAGGCGCGCCCTTGGCGCCCTTCTCCGGCTTGACGCCCTTGGCGGCAGCCTTCTCCCCGCCCTTGGCGGGCGGCGCCTTGCCAGACTTGTCTCCGCCGCCGGCGGCCTTGGCCGCCTTCGCGGACTTGTCGGCCTGCTCCGGCTTCGGCGCTTTATCGGGCTTCTTGCCCTCGGTCTTCTTGTCGCTCTCAGCCATTGATCTCGGCTCCCGAACGCTTGGCGATCCGCACCTTCTTGCGCTTGTCGCCTTCGCCGATGAATTTGAATCCGACCCGCGTCGGCTTGCCCGACTGCGGATCGGCGATTGCTACGTTGGACAGGTGGATCGGCGCCTCTTTCGAGATGATGCCGCCCTCCTGGTTCGCCGACTGCTTCTGGTGGCGCTTGACCATGTTGACCCCGCGCACCAGCGCGCGGTTCTCGGCCGGACGCACCTCGATCACCTCGCCGGTGCGGCCCTTGTCGCGGCCCGAGAGCACGACGACCTTGTCGCCCTTGCGGATCTTCGCGGCCATTACAGCACCTCCGGCGCGAGCGAGATGATCTTCATATGGTTCTTCGCCCGCAATTCGCGCGGCACCGGGCCGAAAATACGCGTGCCGACCGGCTCCATCTGCGGATTGATCAGCACCGCGGCGTTGCGATCGAAGCGGATGATCGAACCGTCCGGCCGGCGGATATCCTTGGCGACGCGCACCACCACCGCCTTCATCACGTCGCCCTTCTTCACGCGCCCGCGCGGAATCGCCTCCTTCACGGACACGACGATGACGTCGCCGATCGTCGCGTATTTGCGTTTCGACCCGCCCAGCACCTTGATGCACATGACGCGGCGCGCGCCGGAATTGTCCGCGACGTCGAGATTGGTCTGCATCTGGATCATCGGAGGCCTCGTGTCCTTCTTTTCTCCGGTCGCGCCGGTCACTTCGCCTTCTTGATGCCTTCGGTCACGGCCCAACGCTTGAGCTTCGAGATCGGCCGGTTCTCCGTGATCCATACGATGTCGCCGACCGAGAATTCGTTCTTCTCGTCGTGCGCATGGTACTTCTTCGACCGCCGCACCGTCTTCTTCATCATCGGATGGGTGAAGCGGCGCTCGACCCGCACGACAACGGTCTTGTCCTGCTTGTCGCTCACCACGATTCCCTGGAGCATGCGCTTCGGCATCGTCGTTCCCCTGAACCTAACTCTTCGCGCCGGCGCGCTTCTGCTGCGCCACGGTCTTGATCCGCGCGATGTCGCGCCGCACCTGCCGCACGCGCGCGGTGTTCTCGAGCTGACCCGTCGCCTTCTGGAAGCGGAGGTTGAACTGCTCCTTCTTCAGCTTCAGAATCTCGTCGTCGAGCTGGTCGACGGTCATGGCGCGCAAATCGGCGGCGTTTGGCATGGCGCAGTCCTTACTCGGCGATACGTTCGATGAAGCGCGTCTTGATCGGCAGTTTCGCCGCTGCGAGGGTCAGCGCCTCGCGCGCGATCTGGCTGGTGACGCCGTCCACCTCGAACAGGATGCGGCCCGGCTTCACCCGCGCCACCCAGTATTCCGGCGCGCCCTTGCCCGAACCCATGCGCACTTCCAGCGGCTTCTTGGAGATCGGCACGTCGGGATAGATGCGAATCCACACGCGCCCGGCGCGCTTCATGTGGCGCGTCATCGCCCGCCGCGCCGCCTCGATCTGCCGCGCGGTGATGCGTTCGGGCGCCATCGCCTTCAGGCCGAACTGACCGAAGGCGAGCGTGGTCGCACTCGAGGCGACGCCGCGAATGCGGCCCTTGTGCGCCTTGCGGTACTTGGTGCGCATCGGTTGAAGCATGGGTCGACGCCTCTCTCAGTCCTCGTTCGTCTGCGCGCGATTACGCGTCGCGCCGCGGCCGGCCGCCGCTGTCGGCTTCCGCCGCGCGCTTGTCCTGCGCCATCGGATCGTGCTCGAGCACTTCGCCCTTGAAGATCCACACCTTGACGCCGCAGGTGCCATAGGTGGTGAAAGCGGTGGCGACGCCGAAATCGACGTCGGCGCGCAGCGTGTGCAACGGCACGCGGCCTTCGCGATACCACTCCATGCGCGCGATTTCCGCGCCGCCGAGGCGGCCCGAACAGTTGATGCGGATGCCCTCGGCGCCGAGCCGCATCGCCGACTGCACCGCGCGCTTCATGGCGCGCCGGAACGCCACCCGCCGCTCGAGCTGCTGGGCGATCGACTCGGCGACCAGCTGCGCATCGAGCTCGGGCTTGCGGATTTCGATGATGTTGAGCACGACGTCGGAATTGGTGAGCTGCGCGACCTTGCGGCGCAGCTTCTCGATGTCGGCGCCCTTCTTGCCGATCACCACGCCCGGCCGCGCCGAATGGATCGTCACCCGGCACTTCTTGTGCGGGCGCTCGATCACGATCTTCGACACCGCCGCCTGCTTGAGCTGTTTCATCAGCTCTTCGCGGATCGCCATGTCCTCGTGCATCAACTTGCCGTATTCGCCCTTGCCGGCGTACCAGCGCGAGTCCCACGTGCGATTGATGCCGAGCCGCAGGCCGACCGGACTGACCTTCTGACCCATCGGAATCCCTTACCTAGCTCTGCGTCTCGACCTGACGCACGACGATCGTCAGGTGCGAAAACGGTTTCATGATGCGTCCCGCCCGGCCGCGCCCGCGCGGCACGAAGCGCTTGATCACCAGCGATTTGCCGACATGGGCCTGGGCGACGATGAGGTCGTCGATGTCGAGGTCGTGGTTGTTCTCGGCATTGGCGATCGCCGACTGCAGGCACTTCTGCACGTCGCGCGCGATTCGCTTGCGCGAAAATTCGAGATCGGCCAGCGCAGTCTGCACCTTCTTGCCGCGGATCATCTGCGCGACGAGATTGAGCTTCTGCGGCGAGACGCGCAGCGTGCGCGCGACGGCCTTGGCTTCGTTTTCTGCAAGCTTGCGTGGACGCGACGGCTTGCTCATGGTCTGATCTCCCGCCTCGCCCGCCTATGGCGCGCGCTTGGCTTTCTTGTCCCCGGAATGGCCGTGGAAGGTGCGGGTCGGCGCGAACTCGCCGAACTTGTGGCCGACCATTTCCTCGGTCACCAGCACCGGAACGTGTTTGTGCCCGTTGTGGACGCCGAACGTGAGCCCGACGAACTGCGGCAGGATCGTCGAGCGCCGGCTCCAGATTTTGATGACGTCATGCCGCCCGGAGCCGCGCGCGGCGTCCGCCTTCTTGAGCAGATAGCCGTCGACAAACGGCCCCTTCCATACCGAACGCGCCATTGCGTGCCTTCCTACTTCTTCTTCCGCGTGTGGCGGCTGGAGACGATGAATTTCGTGGTCATCTTGTTCTTGCGGGTTCGCTTGCCCTTGGTCGGGAAGCCCCACGGCGTCACCGGATGGCGGCCGCCGGAGGAACGCCCTTCGCCGCCGCCATGCGGATGGTCCACCGGGTTCATCGCGACGCCGCGGTTGTGCGGCCTGCGGCCGAGCCACCGCGTCCGCCCCGCCTTGCCGATGGAAATGTTCATGTGGTCGGGGTTCGACACCGCGCCCACGGTCCCCATGCAGCGCCCGTGCACGAGCCGCTGCTCGGTCGAGTTCATGCGCAGGATGACATAGTCGCGGTCGCGGCCGACGATCTGCGCATAGGTCCCGGCCGAGCGGGCGAGCTGGCCGCCCTTCCCGATCTTCAGCTCGACATTATGCACGATCGTTCCGATCGGCATGTTGGCGAGCGGCATCGCGTTGCCGGGCTTCACGTCCACATGCTCGCCGGAGACGACGGAATCGCCGACGGCAAGCCGCTGCGGGGCGAGGATGTAGGCGAGTTCCCCATCCGCGTATTTGATCAGCGCGATATAGGCGGTGCGGTTCGGGTCGTATTCGATGCGCTCGACCACGGCCGGAAAATCGAACTTGCGGCGCTTGAAATCGACCGTGCGCAGCGCGCGCTTGTGGCCGCCGCCGCGGAAGCGCACGGTGGTGCGCCCGGCATTGTTGCGTCCGCCCGATCCGCTCTTGCCCTCGGTCAGCGTCTTGACCGGCTTGCCGCTATAGAGGCCCGAGCGATCGACGATGACGAGCTGTCGCTGGCCTGGTGTCGTCGGCTTGAATTTCTTGAGCGCCATGGCCGTTTCCCTACAGTCCCGTCGCCACGTCGATGCGGTGGCCCTCTTCGAGGGTCACGAACGCCCGCTTGACGTCCGACAATTGTCCGCGCTTGCCGCGGAAGCGGCGGACCTTGCCTTTGCGGATCAGCGTGTTGACCGACTTGACCTTGACGTCGAACAGCTTCTCCACCGCTTCCTTGATCTGCGGCTTGGTGGCGTCGCCGCGCACCTTGAACAGCACCTTGTTGTATTCGGACGCGTTGGTCGCCTTCTCGGTGATCACCGGACCGAGGATGACGTCGTACAGGCGCGGATCGGTGGTGGTCATTTGAACCGCGCCTCCAGCGCATCGAGCGCGGCCTTGGTGAGGACGAGCTTCGTCCGCCGCAGAATGTCGTAGACGTTGAGGCCCTGCACCGGCAGCACGTCGATATTCGGGATGTTGCGCGCGGCAAGGCTGAAGGTCGGATCGGGCTCGGCGCCGTCGATGATCAGCGCATTGTCGAGGCCGAGCTGGGCGAAGCGGGTCTTCAGCGCCTTGGTCTTGCCGTCGGCGACCGCAGCCTTGTCGAGCACGATCAGGCCGCCATCCTGCACCTTGGCCGACAGCGCATGCTTCAGCGCGAGCGCCCGCACCTTCTTCGGCAGATCGATCGCATGGCTGCGCACGACCGGTCCGAACGAACGTCCGCCGCCGCGAAACAGGTTGGCGCGCGCGGAGCCGTGGCGGGCGCCGCCCGACCCCTTCTGCCGGCCGACCTTCTTGCCCGTACGGTTGATCTCGGCGCGGTTCTTCACCGCATGCGTTCCGCGCTGGCGGCGCGACAGCTGCCAGACGACGCAGCGCTGAATGATGTCGGGGCGCGGCGTAAGGCCGAAGATCGCCTCGGGAAGCTCGACGGCGCTGCCTTCCGTGCCGTCAAGCATGGTCATCGTCACCTGCATGTCACGCCCCCTCCGGCGACGGGTTTGCCGGCGCCTCGGCCGCAGCCGGAGCCTCGGCCGGCGCAGCCTGCGCCTCGTCTGCAGACAGACGGAACTTGCCCGGCTGCGGCGCATCCTTCGGCAGCGACTTCTTCACGGCGTCGCGCACGGTGATCCAGCCGCCCTTGGCGCCGGGCACCGCGCCTTCCACCAGAATGAGTCCGCGCTCGGCGTCGGTCTGCACCACTTTGAGATTGAGCGTGGTCACCCGCTCGACGCCGAGATGGCCGGGCATCTTCTTGTTCTTGAAGGTCTTGCCCGGATCCTGCCGGCCGCCGGTGCCGCCGATCGACCGGTGCGAGATCGACACGCCGTGCGTAGCGCGCAGGCCGCCGAAATTCCACCGCTTCATGCCGCCGGCGAAACCCTTGCCGATCGAGGTCCCGGTGACGTCGACGAACTGGCCGACGACGAAATGGTCGGCGGTGATCTCGGCGCCGACGGGAATCAGCGCCTTCTCGTCGACGCGGAATTCGACCACTTTGCTCTTCGGCTCGACCTTGGCCACGGCGAAGTGCCCGCGCTCGGCGCGCGGAACGTTCTTCACCTT
>JAEULX010000071.1 GCA_016793685.1 Bradyrhizobiaceae bacterium | reverse complement strand
GCAAGGCAGTTCGACCGAGCATTTCTCGCCGTTGGCGGCCTCCGTATAGGGAACCGGCTGATCGGACAGAAGCATCAGATTCATGAACCACGGCGTGATCAGTATCCCGGACCACCCGTCGCTGAAGCGCTCGAAGCCGATCGCCTCGACCGCGAGAGCCTCGTTATAAAAGGGCAGGCCCCGCATCGATTCGCGGCCTATCCGCTCGAAGCTCGCGACCAGCGCCGCTACCCGGGCGGGCTGCTGCGCCGCAACTGCTTCCGGGCGGGAGCCGGTTTCGACGTCAGCCATGCGCCGCTCCATCGCGATCGACGAGTTGGTCGACCAGGGCATAAAGATCGAGGATGTCGCGGGCTTCCTCCTCGGTCAGCACGGCGTGGGCATAGCGCCGCGCCTGCACTGCGATCCAGTCGCCGGGCTGAACGATCCGGTCGAGGAAGAGAAGGCTGACCGCGAAATGTTCGCCCGCGTGGACAACGACGGCCGTGTCGCCATCGACCCGGACGACCTCGCAAGGCACCGTCAGGCACATGGCATCGCCCCGGCCCGCGCGCGTCGCGCGATCGCATGAACACCGAGCGCGGCGAGCGTTTCCACGACCTTGTCGCGCGCTTCGTCGGCAGCCGCATCGACAATGGGGCTGAGCTCCGTTCCCAATTCCATGGATAGCGGCGCGATGCCGATCAGGGTCACGCTGTCCGGCGCGTGATCCATCAGGCTGAGGGTCGCGAGCAGATCGGCGAGGCCGATCTGGTGCGGCGACATGCGCTGGCGAAACCAGACCGGGAGCCGTGCGCCTTGCAGCGCAACGATGCTCCCGGGCGGTCCGCCAGTCTGGGCCGCGTCGACGAAAATGATGTGCTCCGCATCGACCAATTGGTCGAGCAGGTCGATCGCCGAGGTCCCGCCGTCGATGAGCGCGACCTCGTCCGGAAAGCTGTAGGCCTCGGCCAGGCGCCGCACGACATGCACCCCGACGCCCTCGTCGGAGAGGATCAGATTGCCGAGGCCAACGACCGCGATCGACATCAGAACGCCTTGACCGAAACGATCGGACGCCGCTCGGTGTCGGCGAGATGGATCGCGCAGGCGATGCATGGATCGAACGAGTGCACCGTGCGCAACACCTCCAACGGTTTTTCCGGATCGGCGACCGGATTGTCGACGAGCGAGGCCTCGTAAGGGCCGGGCTTGTCGTTGTCGTCGCGCGGTCCTGCGTTCCAGGTCGACGGCACGACCGCCTGATAGTTCTTGATCTTGCCGTCCTCGATCACGATCCAATGCGACAGCACGCCCCGCGGCGCTTCATGGAAGCCGACGCCCGCCACCTCGCCCTTCGGAAAGACCGGGCGGTTGAAGGTCGTCATGTCGCCCTTGGCGATGTTGTCCATCAAGAGCTGCCACTGGCCCCTCAGTTCGTCGAGCAGAACGGCGCAGCGCACCGCCCGCGCGGCGATGCGGCCGATCGTCGAGTGCACCGCGTCCACCGGGATTTGCGAGCCCGCCACGGTGGACGCGATCTTCAGCGTGCGGTCGAGGTGCTTCTTGGTGGGCTCATGTCCGGCCACGACCATCGCCAGCACATTGGCGAGCGGGCCGACCTGCGCGCGCTCGCCCTGGAAGGTCGGCGCCTTGATCCAGGAATACTTGCCGTCGTCCTGCCAGTCGGTGTAGCGCGGCGCGGTTTCGCCCTTGAACGGATGCAGCGCCTTGCCGTCGCCGGAATAATCGTACCAGGCGTGCTTGACGCTTTCCTGCACGCCGTCGCGGAAGTAGGGATCGCCGAAGCGTTCGACGGTCTTGAACGAGGCGAGGTCCGCCGCCTTGATGTAGCCGCCGGGCATCGCGAATTTCGTGCCCTTGGTGTCGACCGGCAAATCGGGAACCGACAGATAGTTGGTCACGCCGGCGCCGACCTTGGTCCAGTCGGCGTAGACCGCACCGACGGCGGCGACGTCGGGGATCATGGCGTTGTTGACGAAATCGTCGAGCTCGTCGATCCAGTTCTTGATGGCGTAGAGCCGCTCCAGCGTCAGCGTCGACTGGCTTTCCGGATTGATCGGATTGGCGACGCCGCCAACCGCCAGGTTCTGGATATGCGGCGTCTTCGAGCCGAGCACGGTCACGATCTTGTTGGCGATGCGCTGCACCTCCAGCGCCTGGACGTAATGGGTGGCGGCGAGCAGGTTGATGTCCGGCGGCAGCTTCATCGCCGGATGGCCCCAATAGCCGGAGGCGTAGACGCCGAGCTGGCCCGAGCCGACGAACTTCGCAAGCTTGTCGCGCACCGCGCGGATCTGCGGCTCGCTGTTGCCCTGATAATCGGAAAGCGAAGCGCCGATCTTGGCTGCGCCGGCCGGATCGCCTTTGAGGGCGGAGACGATATCGACCCAATCGAGCGCCGCGAGATGGTAGAAATGAACGATGTGATCATGCACGCCGTGCGCGGCGATGATCATGTTGCGGATGTATTGCGCATTGAGCGGCACGTCGAGCTGCAGCGCGTTCTCCACCGCGCGCACCGAAGTGATGGCATGCACGGTGGTGCATACGCCGCAAATCCGTTGGGTGAACACCCAGGCGTCGCGTGGATCGCGGCCCTTCAGAATGATTTCGATGCCGCGCCACATCTGCCCCGACGACCAGGCCTTGCTCACCTTGCCGTCATCGACTTCGCAGTCGATGCGCAGATGGCCTTCGATACGGGTGATCGGATCGACGACGATGCGGGTCATGATGCATGGGCCTCAGCTGCTTGGCGCGGCGGATTGGACAGGACCGGCAGCAGTTTGCAGAACAGGATGAACAGCAGGACATGCAGGCTCACGAGTCCGATGGTGATCATCAGTTCGGGAACCGAGGGGAAATACCGCCAGCCGGGCGAGCCCGTGTAAACCAGCAGATAGCTGTCCAGGCGATAGAAGGTTCCGCCGAGAAGCAGCGCGCAAGCGGACAGGAAGATGTAGCGCTCGGTGCGGCGCAGCCGGTCGGTCGAGAGCAGCACGATGGCCGCGCCGAACAGGAAGGTCTCGACCCAGAACAGCAGCGCCGCGCGGGTGGACTCGAACGCAAGGCCGAGGTTGCCGTTGAGCACGATCACGCCGATGCGAATAAACATGAAGGCGACGACCAGCCACAGGATGATGCGGCCGATCGAACTGAGCAGCGGCAATTCCGATTTCAGGCGGAAGCCGCGGCTCACCAGCGTCGCCTCGAACGCGACGACGGAGTAGCCCATCGCAACTGCCGAGATCAGATAGAGGACGGGCAGAAGCTGGGTCCACCACAGCGGCGACAGCTTCGATTCGTTCACCGCCAGAATCGTTCCGAGCGCCGACTGATGCATGGTCGGCAGCAGCACGCCGAGCGCGATGATCACGAACATGAAGCGTTCGAGAGTCTTGCGCAGCTTGCTCAGCCCGAAGCGCTCGAGAAAAGCCGGCGAGAACTCGATCCAGAGAACCGCGACATACGCCATCACGCACAGCGCGGTTTCGAGCATGATCGAGTTCGTGTTGAGGTGCCAGGGCAGCAGCAGATTCATCGAATTGAAATAGCGGCCGAGGTCGATCATCACGGCGACGCCGGCAAGCGTGTAGCCGAACAGCCCGCCGAGCAGCGCCGGCCGCATGATCGGATGGTACTTGCCCTGGTTGAGCACATAGGTAAGGAGAGCCATTGCAAAGCCGCCGCAGCCGATGGCGGGGCCGACGATCACGTCGAAGGCGACCCAGATGCCCCACGGATAGCCGGGATTGACATTGGCGACGGCGCCGATGCCGAAAAAGTAGCGCTTGGCGATGTAGTAGAAACCGACCAGGGTCAGCACGGTGAGGATCGCCACCGGGACGGTCAGAATGCGGCCGCCCAGCGGGCGCGGCTGAACATGCGCATCGTGCATGGCGATCTCCCTCAGCTCTTTTCTGAGGAATGCGGGGCGTCGCCGCCGGCGCCGCCGTTGCCCTTGCGGGTCGAACGGTAGGTGAGCGCGAGCAGGCCGGCAAACAGCACGACGGGCGCAGCGAACCACTTGTAGATCGTGTGCTGGATGCCCTCGGCGGTCGCCGCGAAGGAGTGGTTCGGCAGATTCGGCAGGCCGAGCTTGTCGAACGGCACGCCTGCGATGTAGCGCAACTGCGTGCCGCCGGCGTCCTTCTCGCCGTACACCTTCTTCAGATAATTCGCGGTCTGGCCGGGGTTCGCCGGCCGGTCGCCGCCCAGGCGCCCGCGCGGAAAATCGTGCGGCGTGCCGGCGGGCAGCGAAATGCGCGTCTCCGCCTCCTTCTGCAGATCGGTCAGCTTGCCGAACAGCGAGGCGCCGGTCGGACAGACATCGCAGCACGCGGGAATGCCGCCCTTCGCCTGCAGGTGGCCGCACATTTCGCACTTGTTGATGCGGCCATAGGCTTGGGTCAGATCGAACTGCGGAACTCCGAACGGGCAGGCATAGCTGCAGTAGCGGCAGCCCATGCAGGCGTCCTTGTCGTTGGTGACGATGCCGCTCACGGGATGCTTCTGCATCGCGCTGACCGGACACACCGACACGCAGGACGGGTCGATGCAGTGCAGGCAGTGGCGCTTGACGAAGGCGAAGCCGTCGGTCTCGCGGTCCTTCACCTCGCGCGTGCCGTTCACATAGGCCTTGATCACATTGAGCGTGCGGCCGTCGAGATCCTCCGCCGAGTCCCACTCGCCCTGGTTCCAGTCGGCGAGCGTCGCCGGCACGACCGCGGGCGCGCCGTTTGCGGCCTTGCAGGCCGCGACGCATGCCTTGCAGCCGACGCACAGCGTCGAGTCATAGAGAATGCCGACGGCGTCCGGCGAGGCGACCTTGTCCGGCCGCGCCAATGTCAGCGCTTGCGCCTCGCCGGCAGCGAGCGTAGTCCCGGCGGCAAAGCCCCCGAACGACTTCGCGAGGAATGCGCGCCGGTCAATGGACATGACCCGCCTCCCTCAGCTCTTCGGATGCGATGTGTCGTCGTCGTCAGCCGGCGTGCCGCGCATGCGGCTCGCCGCAACCGCGCCCGCGCCGACCAGCGCGCCGCCGATGCCGGCAAGGATCGCGACCGCCGCCGGATCGGCCGGCCAACCTTTGGCGCCTTCGACGGTCGGAAACGCCGTCGGCGGGGTGAGCGTCTTGACCGTCGCCAGCGAGTGGATCGGCTTATGGAAAGCCGTGCCCTTCTCGGTGCAGCCGAAGCACGGGTGGCCGGTGCCGACCGGCCACGAGCCGAACCCGACATCGCCGAACCCGATCGCCGGACAATTGGCGCTGGTCTCAGGACCCTTGCAGCCGATCTTGTACAGGCACCAGCCCTGGCGATGGCCGAGGTCGCCGAATTCCAGTGCGAAGCGTCCGGCGTCGAAATGCGGGCGGCGCTCGCAATTCTCGTGGATCAGGCGGCCATAGGCGAATTTCGGCCGATTCTTCTCGTCGAGTTCCGGCGGCTTGTTGAAGGTGAGAAGATAAAGGACCGTGGAAATGAAGTTGTACGGGTTGGGCGGGCAGCCCGGAATGTTGACGACGACCTTCCCCGGAACGATGTCCTGGGTTGGTTTCGCCCCGGTCGGATTGGGGTCGGCCGATTGGATGCCGCCCCACGACGCGCACGAACCGATCGCGATGATCGCGGCGGCGCCTTCGGCCGCTTCGCGAACCTGCTCGACCTGAGTCTTGCCGCCGACCTTGCAGAAGATCCCGTTGTCTTTGGTGGGCGTGCCGCCCTCGGTCACGAGGATGTACTTGCCCTTGTTCTCCTGCATGATTTTCTGCTTGTGCGCTTCCGCCTGGTGGCCGGCGCCGGCGCACAGCGTCTCGTGATATTCGAGCGAGATAAGATCGAGGATCAGGCTTTCGAGCGTCGGATGCTCAGCGCGCAACAGCGACTCGGTGCAGCCGGTGCATTCCTGGCCGTGCAGCCAGATGACCGGCGGGCGCGCCTGCGTCGCGGCGGCTTCCGCCATGCGCAGCCCCGCGGCTTGCGGCAGCCCCATGGTCGCGGCGACGCCGGCGCAGAACTTGGCGAATTCTCGGCGGTTCATGCCGCCTATGGTGGATTCAGTCGCTGGGAGGGAGTGGCTTCCATTGGCGCGCAAAAGCGAGGCCAAAAGCATTTTTGCCCTCCAAGAGGCGGGGGTTTGGACGTTCTTCCCTGGATATTATGCATTTTGTGCAATGCTATTATGCGGTTTACGCACGCACTTTGCGGTAGATCAAACGGAAGGATTAAACTTTTTGCTACATAATCGCACCGGGCTATTGCCACTCATTCGCGTATTTCAAAAGCGCAGCATTATTCAGCGCAAAGCAAAATATTGCCGCATGACCGATGCGCGTTCGGAGCCTTGGCGCTCGGGCGAGGTAAGGTATGTTACTTAACCGCGTGACCTTTCGATCGCTGGAGAGGTGTCATGAACCGTCGCGTTGTTGCGCTCGCCGCTGGCGCCGCCACGGTAATCGCGATCGCCGTGGTCATCGCCGTGCAGGCACGGCACGGAC
>JAEULX010000040.1 GCA_016793685.1 Bradyrhizobiaceae bacterium | reverse complement strand
CGTCACCGTCGCCGTGATCTCGACCGTCATGCCGGGAGGGGTCGCCGCGGTGTGCTGGATCGCGACCTCGATGCCGACCGAGTCCTCGCCGGGGTCGACATGCTCGAGGATCAGATCGCGGCAGGTATGCTCGATGTCGCGAATGAACCATGGCGTCGCATAGACCCGACCTTCCTCTCCCATGAAGCTGATCGTTCTGGCGGCGTCAATGACGAAGCGATTGGTGCGCGACAGGCCGGGGCGCAGGCTCGCCTTCATGTCGTTTCCTCCGATGCCGCCGGGCGTCCCCGGTCTTGCAGCCATCTTATGAAGTCTTCGCCGCTCGGCCGCCCGCGATCCATCGCATGAACGCGACAACCTCGTCGTTGATGTGTTGCAAGCGAAATTTGCCGCGCCGGCCGTTCATTCGTATTCATATATCCTGCTCAAACGCCGAGATAGCCGCTCTGCACCCGCGGATCGGCGAGCAGCGTGGCGGCGTCGCCGCCGACCGTGATGCGTCCAGTCTCGATGACGTAGCCGCGATCGGCGATCGCGAGCGCCGCCCGCGCATTCTGTTCGACCAGGAGAATCGTCTGGCCGCTGCGCTTCAATTGGGCGACGATGTTGAAAATCTGATCGACCAGAATCGGCGCAAGCCCCATCGAAGGCTCGTCGAGCAGCACCAGCTTCGGCTTCGACATCAGCGCGCGGCCGATCGCCAGCATCTGCTGCTGGCCGCCCGAAAGCGCGCCCGCAGCGGTATGGCGCATCTCGGAGAGAATGGGAAACATGGCGAAAATGCCGGCGATGTCCGCCGTCAGATCGCTCGCACGCCGCGTCCACGCGCCAAGCTTCAGATTGTCCTCGACCGAGAGCGGGGCGAACAACTGCCGACCCTCCGGCACCTGGGCGATGCCGAGCAGCACCCGGCGATGCGCCGGCATGCGCTCGATGCGGCGGTCCTCGAAACGGATTTGGCCGGACGTCACCGGCTGCACGCCGGAAATCGCGCGCAGCAGCGTCGTCTTGCCGGCGCCATTGGCGCCGAGCAGCGCCACCACTTCACCGGCGCTCACGTCGAGCGACACGTCGTGCAGCGCCTCGATGCGGCCGTAGCCGCTGTGCAGGTTCTCAATGCGCAGCATGCGCCGCCTCCCGCGCGCCATGAACCCCGAGATAGGCTTCGATCACCGCCGGATTGCTGCGCACCTCGGCGCCCGTGCCTTCGGCCAGCGTCGCGCCGTTGGCGAGCACGTGGATGCGGTCGGATACGTTCATCACCAGGCGCATGTCGTGCTCGACCAGCACGACCGTCACGCCGCCCGCGGCAATGCCGCGGATCACGCCTTCGAGCGCCGCGGTCTCGACCGGATTGCAGCCCGCCGCCGGCTCGTCGAGCAGCAGCACCTTCGGCTCGCTCGCGAGCGCGCGGGCGATCTCCAGGCGCTTGAGATCGCCATACGCAAGACTGCCGGCGGATTGTCCGGCAAGGCCGGCGAGCCCGACGCGGTCGAGCGCCGCTTCCGCCTGGGCGCGGGTCTCGCGATTCTGCCGCCCCACCGCCGGCAGATGCAGGAGATCGGCGAAAACGCCGGTGCGCTCATGGCGGTGGCGGCCGACCATGACATTCTCGATCGCGCTCATGCGAAAGAAGATCTGCAGGTTCTGAAAAGTGCGCGACAGGCCGCAGCGGGCGAGCCGGTCGGGCTTGAGGCCGGTCACGTCCGCGCCGGCGAGCCGCACACTGCCATCATCCGGCGCGTAGACGCCGGAGATGAGGTTGAACAGCGTGGTCTTGCCCGCGCCGTTGGGCCCGATGATCGAGAACACAAAATTTTCCGGCACCGAAAGGCTCACGCCGTCGACCGCGCGCACGCCGCCGAAGCTCAGTGACAGTCCTTCGGTCGCGAGAATAGTCATCCGCGCCGTCCCCTGAATGCCGCCGCGATGCTGGGAACGATCCCGTCGCGCAGGAAAATCATCACGCCCATGATGATGAGGCCGAGCACCATGTGCTCGTAGTCGTGGAGGAAGGTCAGCGCCTGCGGCAGCAGCACCAGCACCGCGGCGCCGACCAGCGAGCCGACGACGGAGCCCATGCCGCCGAGCACGACCATGGCGACGAGTTCGATCGAGCGCAGGAAGCCGGCGACATCGGGCGTAACCAGGCCGTTGAAAAAGGCGAGGCTCGACCCCGCAATCGAGGCATAGACCGACGAGATGACGAAGACGAGGAGCTTGGTCCGCGAGACATCGACGCCGAGCACGCCTGCCGCGGTTTCGCTGTCATGGATGGCGCGCATCGCCCGGCCGGCCGGACTCTCGATCAGATTATAGGCGATCGCCGCGCCGGCGAGGAAAAGCACCGCGGATACCCAGTACCAGGTCTCCGAGCCGCGCACCGACCATCCGAACAGCACCAGCCGGCTCACGCTCATCCCGTCGGGACCGCCGGTCCATTCCGCCTCGCTGGTGAAGACGATCGCAAGCAGCAGCCCGAAGCCGAGCGTCGCCACCGCAAGATAATGGCCTTTCAGCCGCAGGATCGGGCGCCCGACCAGGAAGGCGATGAGCGCCGAGAGCACGGCTCCGATTATCAGCGACAACCAGCCGGGCAGGCCGAAATGGGCAGGCCCGATCGCTGCCGCGTAAGCGCCTATTCCCATGAACCCGGCATGGCCGAGGCTCACCTGCCCGGCATACCCCATCAGGAGATTGAGGCCGACCGCGGCGAGCGCGAAAATGTAGACCAGCGCGAAGATGCGATAGTAGAAGCCGGAAGGAAACAGCAGAGGCGCTAAGGCGACGAGCACGGCCAGCAGCAGCACCGGCATCAGCCGGTGCCGCCCAAGGCTGCCGACGAAGGTCGATCGCGCCTTGCTCAAAGGCTGTTCCTGCGCCGCGGGGCGTTCATCGAGCGAGCGCACGCTCATACCCTCTCCACCCTGGCGCGACCGAGCAGGCCCTGCGGACGCACGAACAGGACCGCCAGTATGACGATGAAGGCGACTGCATCCTTGAATTCCGAAGAGAGATAGCCGGCCGACAGCGCCTCCAGGAGCCCCAGCAACAGGCCGCCGAGCACGGCGCCGACCGCGCTGCCGATGCCGCCGAGCATCGCCGCGGCGAACCCTTTCAACGCCAGCAGCGTGCCGATGTTGTAACTCGTCAGCGTGATCGGCGTGACGAGGATTCCGGCGATCGCGCCGATCGCGGCCGAAATCGCAAACGAAAAGCCCACCGTGAGCCGCGTATCGATGCCGACCAGGCGGGCGGCAAGCTTGTTGGCCGCCGTCGCCAGCACGGCTTTGCCGAACAGCGTGCGATCGACGAAGGCCCACAGCAGGACGACGATCACCAGCGCGCCGGCAAGCACCACGAGGCTTTGCGGCAGGATCGCCGCGCCGCCGAACCGGATCGGCGTATCGCCGAACAGGGGCGGGAGGCTGTGGTAGCGCTTGTCGAAGATCACCTGCGCGGCGCCGCGGAGAAAGATCGAAGCACCGATCGTGATCATGATCAGGGTGACGGCATTGGCGCCACGAGCAGGCTCGATCGCGAAGCGATAGAGCGCAAGGCCGACGAGCGTCGACGCCACGACCGCGAGCAGCGCAGCGACTGGCAGCGGCAAGCCGGCCGCGAGCAAAAACACGGTGACGAGCCCGCCCAGCATGACGAACTCGCCCTGGGCGAAATTGATGACGTCGGAGGCGTTGTAGATCAGCGTGAAGCCGAGCGCGACCAGCGCGTAGACGGCGCCGACGGTAAGTCCGGAAAAGGCGAATTGCAGGAGTTCGGCCATGGCCTATCCGCACCGCTTTGATCGAAGCTCGTCGCGGGCGAAACGGGACTGAAAGAGCGCCCCGATCGCACCTGCGATGCCGATTTCAGATTCCAAGAAACAACGCCGCAGCGGCCGGCAAATCAGGCGAGCCGCTGCGACAAAACGGGTCCCGGTTCGAAGCACGGAACCCGCAGCGGATCTTATGAGCCCGATTCCGGAACGAGCACCCAGTCGCCGTTCTTGATGTCGAGCATGCGGAAAGCCGCCTGACCGAGGCCCATATGATCGGTGGGCGACATGTTGACGACGCCGCCGGTCCCCATGAACCCCTTCGTCTTCTCGATCTCATCCCGCAATTTTGCCGGATCGGCGCTCTTCGCGCGCTTTGCCGCTTCAACCAGGATCATCAGGCCGTCATAGGCGTAGCCGCCGAAGGCCGAGACTTCCTGCTTGGTGTTGTCCTGATAGGTCTTGGCGTAGCTGGTGACGACCGGCTTCTGCGGATCGCCGTCGGGAAGTTTGTCCGCGACCAGGAGCGCCGGCGCCGGCAGCCGCACGCCGTCGGCAGAATCGGCGGCGAGCTGGATGTACTGCTTCGAAGCAACGCCGTGGCTCTGATAGAGCGGCAGCGGAATTGCGAGCTGGCGATAGTTGCGCGTGACGATCGCCGGGCCCTGGCCGAACCCGGTGTTCACCACCGCCTGCACGCCCGCCTTGCCCTTGATGTTGGTGAGTTGCGGCGTCACGTCGGTATCGCCCGGTCCATAGGTTTCTTCATGGGCGATGGTGATGCCGGATGCCGCGGCGATCTTCACGCACTGGTCGCGCATCGACTTGCCGAAGGCCTCGGTGCCGGAAATGAGCGCGATGGTCGTGAGATTGCGCTTCTTGAGGTCGGCGAAGATTTTCTCGCACGCCATCTTGTCCGTCTGCGCCGTCTTGAACACCCACTTCTTCACCGGCTCGATGATCGGGATGCCGCCGGCGAGCGAAATGAACGGGATCTGCGCTTCTTCGAACACCGGGATCATCGCCATGGTGGTGCCGGTGGTGGTGCCGCCGACCACGGCCGCGACCTTGTCCTCTTCGACCAGGCGGGTGGCGAAGGTGCGCGCCGCGTTGGGATTGCCGCCGTCGTCATAGACGATGAGTTCGACCTTCTGCCCGTCGATGCCGCCCTTCTTGTTGATCTCGTCGACATACATCTCGAGCGTCTTCTTCTCGGGGTCGCCGAGGAAGGAGGCAGGTCCGGTCACCGACAGCGAGGAGCCGATTTTGATCTGCGCGAGCGCGATGCTCGGCGCGCCGAGCACAGCGAGTACGACGGCAACGGCAGCGACCCGCTTGGCGGGAAAAAAAGAACATGGAATCACAATCGATCCTCCTTGGGGGATTTGGAACGTTTCCTCATAGTTGTTCTATTTCGTTGTCTTCGCGCATCTTGACCGGAGCGCGCGCCGGCCGCAAGGGCCATGTCGGGACGGCGATTGGACCGCGGCTTTCGCGCCCGCCGTTCCACGTCAATTCATTGTGCACTAACGAAAATCGCGGCCCTTGGGCAGAGCGGCGCGAACTTTGGCCGCGGTCGCCAACTCGTCCGCGAGTTGCGGCTCCTCGCGCAGAAGCGCTGTGAGCGAACTGCCGGCGCGCAGCGGCGTGCGGTTTTCCGGGATCGGGCGCTTGAACTCGTCGCAGCGGGCGAGCGCATCGATGCATCCGGCGTCGGCCGCCAGCCGCCGCAGCAGCGGCGTGAGGTCGTCGAGCCGCTCGGCGACGACATGGATGACGCCGGATTCGTTCTGCAGCCGGCCGCTGACGCCGACGAGTCGAGCGCCGAGCACGGTCGGGCGAAAGGCCTCGAACACCTGCGGCCACACGATCGCATTGGCGACGCCGGTTTCGTCCTCCAGCGTCATGAAGATGACGCCCTTGGCGGTGCCCGGCCGCTGGCGCACCAGCACGATGCCGGCGACGCTCACGCGCCGGCCGGAGGGGATGGTTGCGAGGCGTTCGTTGCGCAGAATGCCGCGGCGCTCGAGGTCGTTGCGCAGGAACGACGCCGGATGCGCCTTCAGTGACAGATGGAGGTGGCGGTAGTCGGCGACCACGTGTTCGCCGAGCCGCATGGGCGGGAGCGCGACGTCGGGCTCGAGCTC
>JAEULX010000194.1 GCA_016793685.1 Bradyrhizobiaceae bacterium | reverse complement strand
AAAGCTAATAAACAAGGTGGGGCCACCACATCGCTTACGGTAGAGCGGCAGATGATCGGCGAACTTCGACACCACAACGTCGGCGACAAGCCGCTCGGTCGGCAGCCCGCCCTCAATCACCCGCGCCGGCGCCGGCGCCTGGATGACGCCGGCGACTTCATCCACACCCGTCCTCTCGCACGCGCGGCACGCGAACTTCGGCCGCCGTGTCACGATCACGGTGTCAATCGGCGTTGAATCGGGACCCCTGATCGGCGTCTAAAAAGGACCCCCCCCCTTTGGACATGAGAAGGGGAGCAAGCCGCGAGCGAGCGCGCCGTCATGGAGCGCCGTAGCGAGCGAGCGGCTTGGGGTGGTCAGGCGCGGCTTTTGAATCGCCAGCTGTCGTTGCCGGTCTCGACGATGTCGCAGTGGTGAGTGAGACGATCGAGCAGTGCCGTGGTCATCTTGGCGTCTCCGAAGACGCTCGGCCATTCGCCGAAGGCGAGATTGGTGGTGACGATGATCGAGGTTCGTTCGTACAGCCGGCTGACGAGATGGAAGAGGAGCTGGCCGCCGGACTGGGCGAAGGGTAGATAGCCGAGTTCATCGAGGACGATGAAGTCCATGCGGGTGAGGTGATCGGCGAGCCTGCCCTGGCGGCCGTTGCGGGTTTCGGTTTCGAGCCGATTGACGAGATCGACGACATTGTAGAACCGACTGCGCGCGCCGGCGCGAATGCAGCTTCGCGCAATGGCGATGGCGAGATGGGTCTTGCCGGTTCCGGTTCCGCCGACCAGCACGACGTTGCGCTGCTGGGCGATGAAGCCGCCGCCAGCGAGGTCTTTGACTAGGGTCTCGTTGATGGGCGTGCCGGCGAACTTGAACTCGGCGAGGTCTTTGGCGAGCGGCAGCTTGGCGATGGTGAGCTGGTATTTGATCGAGCGCGCCTGCTTCTCGTTGACCTCAGCTGTGAGCAGGTCGCCGACGACCCGCTGGGGTTCGTGCTGGCGTTTGACGGCGGTCGCCATGATGTCGTCGTAGGCGGACTTCATGCCGTAGAGCCGCAGTTCGCTCATGAGGTCGAAGATTTTGGTGCGTTCCATCAGAGGGTCCTCCACGCGCTGTCAGGCCGAGTGGTTCCCGGTCGGCCGCCCGGACAGCGCGCTATTCAAGGGTGGGAGCGCGGGCGGACGCAAAACCGGGTTCCACTTTTGCTGCCCGCGCTCGCAGGCTGTCGTAGCGGGCGCAGTCGGGAACCGGGGCATGGCGGAGCGTGAGCGCGGCCGGCGTGACAATGGTGATTGCCGGCCCGGGATCGCGCTGGCGGGCGAGAATGTTCAGGATGACATCGGCGGAGTGGACGCCGTGGGCGAGCGCTTCGGCGCAGGCCGCCTCGACCGCCGACAGCCCGTCGGCGAGCACCGCGACCAGGATGTCGACCATCTGCCGATCGCCGTCATCGCTCCCGGCCAGCTTGCGCCGCACGCGCTCCATGGCGGACGGCAGCACCCAGGCTTTGAAGGGCGCGCCGTTGCGCAGAGCGCCTGGCTTGCGGGCGAGCACCGGGACGTAATGCCAGGGGTCATAGACCGTCGCGCCGCGGCCGAAGGCGCGCGGATGCTCGCCGACGATCCGTCCGTCCTGGCGGATCACGACGCGGTCGGCGTAGGCGTGGATTTCGACCGGTCGGCCGACGGCGCTCGCCGTGACCGAGTATTTGTTGTTGTCGAAGCGGACCAGGCAGGTCTTGGAGACCGAGGCGGGTACGGCGTGGAATCCGTCAAAGCGGCCGGCATAGGGAACGAGCTTCGGCCGCTCCGCCTCGAACGCCTCCCAGATCGTCTGATCCGTCAGCTCGGGATGACGATGCGCCTTGGCGTAGGCGATGCATTGATCGAGCAGCCAGGCGTTCAACTCCTCGTAACTCTTGAAGCGCAGCCGCGGTGTGAAGAACCGTTCGCGCACCAGACCGACCTGGTTCTCAACTTGCCCCTTCTCCCAGCCGGACGCCGGCGTGCATGCGACCGGCTCGACGAGATAGTGGCTGCACATCTGCAGGAAGCGGCGATTGTAGAGCCGGTCCCTGCCGACGAAGACCGTCTCTACCGCCGTCTTCATGTTGTCGTAGATGCCGCGTCCGCAGGCGCCCATGCCGGCGGACAGGCGGTGGTGGGCGTGGTGAAGC
>JAEULX010000180.1 GCA_016793685.1 Bradyrhizobiaceae bacterium | reverse complement strand
GTAGCATCCGCGGGGGGGTAGGCGCGATGTGGCTGACCGACAGTTCGGATTTGTTAAGGCACCGCATGCGCTACGCGGACGGCGAAGCGCATGGCAAATGCAACGTGGATCTTGAACTGAGCGACTTCGGTTCGAGTAACTCGCGCAGTTACTGTCCAGAAGCGCCCGCAGTCCGGACCATGAAAATGTTACGGCAGTGGAGAGAGCTTCGTGAGCGCTTGTGAATAGATGGCGCCAGAAGATCACTCACCCTTTTCATTAATATTGGAATATCTACTGCGATAGCTGCTGTTGCAGGCCCAAACCAATTGCATCTCCGTTTACCGACCAAAGAACGCGCGGCGCTAGCGGGATTCGGATCGCTCCAGGACAGCAGGTGAACTCCGTCGGCTGCCGCTCGCAGCAGCGACCAGAGGCGGTCACCCCGCCCGCAGCAGCCGTACCGCTTCGTCCCGCTCGAACAGGTAGAGCAGGGTGCGCAGCGCCTCGCCGCGCGGCGATTTCAGCTCAGGGTCGCGCGCAAGGATGAGCGCGGCATCGTCGCGCGCGGTCTGCAGCAACGCGCCGTGCGCCTCGATGCGGGCGACGCGAAATCCCGGCATGCCGCTCTGGCGTGTGCCGAGCACATCGCCTTCGCCGCGCAGCTTCAGATCCTCCTCGGCGATGCGGAAGCCGTCCTCGGTCTCGCGCATGATGGCGAGCCGCGCCTTGGCCGCCTCGCCGAGCGGCGCCTTGTAGAGAAGGAGGCAGGTCGAGCGCGCAGCGCCGCGCCCGATGCGCCCGCGCAACTGGTGCAACTGCGCAAGCCCGAACCGCTCGGCGTGCTCGATCACCATCACGCTCGCCTCGGGCACGTCGACGCCGACCTCGATCACCGTGGTGGCGACGAGCAGCCCCGTCTCGCCCGCAGCGAAGCGCGCCATCGCCTTGTCCTTCTCCGCGCCCTTCATCCGGCCGTGGACGAGATCGGCGGCGTCGCCGAATATCTGCTTGAGCGCGCGGAAGCGCGCTTCGGCCGCGGCGAGGTCCGTCGTCTCCGACTCCTCCACCAGCGGGCACACCCAATAGATGCGCCGGCCCTCGCCGAGCGCGCGCCCGACGGCGGCGATCACATCGTCGAGGCGCTCGAGCGGGATGGCGCGGGTGTCGATCGGCTTGCGGCCGGCCGGCTTCTCGCGCAGCTCGGACACGTCCATGTCGCCGAAATAGGTGAGCACGAGCGTGCGCGGGATGGGCGTCGCCGTCATCACCAGCACGTCCACCGCGCGCCCCTTCTGCGCGAGCGCGAGGCGCTGATGCACGCCGAACCGGTGCTGCTCGTCGACCACGGCGAGCGCGAGATCGCTGAAGGCGACCTCCGCCTGGAACAGCGCATGGGTGCCGACGAGCAGATCGATCTCGCCGCGCGCCAGCTTGTCGAGGGTGTCGGCGCGTTCACGCCCGCGCTCGCGCCCGGTGAGGACCCCGAAGCGAATGCCGGTTGCCTCCGCGAGCGGCGCGATCGTCTTGAGATGCTGCCGGGCGAGGATTTCGGTCGGCGCCATCACTGCGGCCTGCCGGCCCGCCTCGATCGCCGCGGCGCAAGCGAGGAGCGCGACCACCGTCTTGCCCGAGCCGACATCGCCTTGCAGCAGCCGCAACATGCGCTCGGGCCCGGCGAGATCGGCCGCGATGTCGCCGAGCGCGCGCGATTGCGAGGGCGTCAGCGTGTAGGGGAGGGCGGCGACGATGCGCGCACGCAGCCGTCCGTCGCCCTCGGTGCATCTGCCGCTCGCGCGCCGCATATGCGCGCGCACCAGCATCAGCGCAAGCTGGCCCGCAAGGAACTCGTCGTAGGCGAGCCGCGACCAGGCCGGCGAACCGGCCAGCACGTCGCCCGGTTCAGCGGGCCGGTGAACGCGCTGCAGCGCCGCGCCGAAGGAGGGAAAGCCCGAGCGTGCGAGAAAGGCTGCATCCTGCCATTCCGGCGGCGCCGGAAGCTTGGTCAGCGCCGCTTCGATGGCGCGACGGACCTGATTCGCCGTCAGACCCTCGGTCAGCGGGTAGACCGGCTCGATCAGCGGCAGCGTCTCCAGTTCGGATTCGGCGACGACGCGGTCGGGGTGCGCCATCTGCAGCATGCCGTCGTAGAGCGCAACCGTGCCGGACACGTAACGCCTTGCTCCGACTGGCAGAAGTTTCTCCAGATAGTCCCGGCGGGCGTTGAAATAGGCGATGACGAGATCGCCGGTTCCGTCGCTGGCGTAGATCAGGTAGGGCGCGCGCGAGCGACCCGGCGGCGGAACGCGATGGCGCTCCACGGTCACCGCCACCGTCGCCACGGTTCCCGGCACGACGTCGCGCAGTCTGGGCCGCGCCCGGCGATCGATCGATCCCGTCGGCATATGGAACAGGAGGTCGATCACCCGCGGAACATCGTCGCGGTCGCGGCCGACGATCCGGCGGAACAGTTTCTCGACCTTGGGCCCGACGCCGGGCAGCGCCGTTATCGAAGCAAACAGGGGATTGAGAACAGCCGGGCGCATCGATTGTCTCGCAGGGCTCCTACAGACTCGCGCGCTTCCCGCAAAGAGGCAATCGGTGGAGGTGGCCGACCTGCACGCGCATCGCGCGAAGGGCCGCGACGTGACGCCCGATTGACGCCGCGTGAATCGCTCGCGATATGAGGCCGTTGCGCGGCTTGCTCACAGGCGACGCATCCGCGAAAAAATTAACCGCTTAAATTCCGGTCTGAGCGCCGGTATCTTGTGCGTCCTGCACAAGGCCTAAACCAATCTTTTCCGCGCTTCGCGCACTGCATTTCCTTCCCGGGGTCCGCCGGGGCCGTTCCAATAGGGGGCTGCAATGAAGTTTGTTACTGCCGTCATTAAACCATTCAAGCTCGACGAGGTCCGGGATGCGCTGAACGCAATCGGCGTCCATGGCATGACCGTTGCCGAGGTCAAAGGCTACGGACGCCAGAGGGGTCACAAGGAGATCTATCGCGGCGCCGAGTACAACGTCGATTTTCTCCCCAAAGTCCGTGTGGACATCGCCGTCCAGGAGGACCAGGTCGAGCGCGTCATCGAAACGATCAGAAAAGCAGCGAAGACCGGCCAGATCGGCGACGGCAAGATTTTCGTCACCTCGATCGAGCACGCGATCCGCATTCGCACCGGGGAAAGCGACCAGGACGCTCTGTGAGCGACTGCGCCGAGGGCGCCGCGGACGACGCGGCACCCTCTCGGCGGCGCAATTTCTTGGCGGCGCACTCTGTTGGCGACGCAAATGTCGGCGCGTGAAGGGACGTGAAGGGGATACGCCGCCCCGCGACGCGCGGGGCCCGCCGATCAAACGGTGTCGCGGACCAGCGATTTCGCCTTGAGGCGCGCGATTTGCCGGCGGCTCTTCCGGATCATGTTCTTGGTCTTGGCAATCTGAAGCCGCTGGCTGGTCCAGGCGACGTTTGCGCCGGAGATCAGAACAAAAGACTGCTGGATCAATTCCTGCGAGTCGACGCACGCGCGTCCCGCGCCGTGGATGTCGTCTGTATTGCGCATACGCCTGCTCCAAAGCTGGCAGGAGCGCGACCGGTCTTACAGCCATTGGCGCCCGAATTTGGGTCACTGGGTCAACGCCGCCGGCCCGGATTTCGATTTGCGACAAAAGCACGCGGGTTTGGCCTGCGGGACAGGCTCGAGCCTCGCAGGCATCAACCGGGCGGAGGATCGGCGATCTGCCGTGGCCGGAACGGCCGGCTGAGATGGGGCGACCCCTTCAGCCCGTAGCGCCACGGCTTCTCCGCCGCCTTGGTGATGCCGATGCGCGGGCCGACCGCGATCTCTTCGCGCCGCGCGGCTCTTCGCAACACGAAAGGCGGCGCATCGAGCGGCGAGCCGTTTTGCGCGTCCGTGATGGCAAGCGCCTGACAGAGCCGGCCCGGCCCGGAGCACAGCAGGCGCTCCTCCGCGAGGCCGCGCCGGCGGCGCATGAGCGGAATCCCTGCCGTCGGGGCAAGCGCACGGATCAGCACGGCGCTCGCGCTTCCCTCGGCCTCGCAGACGAAGTTCACGCACCAGTGCACGCCGTAGGACCGGTAGACGTAGGCGTATCCCGGCGGGCCGAACATGACCGCATTGCGCGCCGTCCGCCCGGCATAGCTGTGCGCCGCCGGATCGGTGTGGTGATAGGCCTCGACCTCGACGATGATTCCGCCGACCCCCTCGAACAGGAAGGTTGCTCCGATCAGTTCAGGGGCGACCTCATGCACGCTGCGATCAAAAAAGCCGCGGCGGATCAAAGCGGGCCCGGGCATTTCCGCAACCGGAGACTCAACCACGCCCGCGATAGGGCGGAACGCCCTGGTCCGGCGTCCATGCGCCGGCGGGGCGCCGGCCGGCTTCGAAAAACACGTCGATCGGCATGCCGCCGCGGGGATGAAAATAGCCGCCGATCCGCAACCAGCGCGGCTTGAGCAGGGCGACCAGGCGCTTGCCGATGCTCACGGTACAATCCTCATGAAATGCAGCGTGATTACGGAAGCTGTTGAGATAAAGCTTCAACGACTTGGATTCGACGAGCCAGCTGCGCGGGGCGTAGTCGATGACGATGGTCGCGAAGTCCGGCTGCCCGGTGACCGGACACAGCGCGGTGAATTCGGGGAAGGTGAAGCGCGCCGCGTAGGGTGTGTCGGGATGCGGGTTCGGCACGCGGTCGAGCTGCGCGGCCGCGGGCGAGGCGGGGAGGGCCGCCGGGCGGCCGAGCAGAGGGGGCCGGGATTTGCGCGCCATGAAGTGCTCCGGTCGTCAATCTAACGAATGATTGCGGCGGGTCCATCCGCCAGCGCTTGGAAGGACGGCGGCGTCCTGTTAAGACACCGCGCGCTTACTCTCACACAAATTCTCAGACCGGGGGCCCAATGACCGCCATCGTCGATGTTATCGGCCGTGAAATTCTTGATAGCCGCGGAAATCCGACCGTCGAGGTCGAAGTCATCCTGGAAGAAGGCAGCGAAGGCCGCGCCGCCGTCCCCTCGGGCGCTTCGACCGGCGCACATGAAGCCGTCGAACTGCGCGACGGGGACAAGAAGCGTTATCTCGGCAAGGGGGTGATGAAGGCGGTCGACGCCGTCAATGGCGAAATCTACGACGCGGTCAGCGGCCTCGACGCCGAAGAGCAGGCCAAGGTCGACGAGACCATGATCAAGCTCGACGGCACCCCGAACAAGGGTCGGCTCGGCGCCAACGCCATCCTCGGCGTCTCGCTCGCCGTCGCCAAGGCCGCCGCCGCCGCCAAGGACCTGCCGCTCTACCGCTACGTCGGCGGCGCCGCGGCCCGCGTGCTGCCGGTGCCGATGATGAACATCGTCAACGGCGGCGTGCATGCCGACAATCCGATCGACTTCCAGGAATTCATGATCATGCCGGTCGGCGCGCCGACCTTCGCCGAGGCGCTGCGCATGGGCGCCGAGGTGTTCCACACCCTCAAGGCGGGGCTCAAAGAAGCCGGCCACAACACCAATGTCGGCGACGAAGGCGGGTTCGCGCCCAATCTGCCGTCCGCCGACGCCGCCCTCGGCTTCGTCATGAAGGCGATCGAGAAGGCCGGCTACAAGCCTGCCGAGGACGTCTGCATCGCGCTCGACTGCGCCTCGACCGAATTCTTCAAAGACGGCGTCTACAATTATGAAGGCGAAGGCAAAAAGCGCTCGCGCGACGAGCAGGCGAAATATCTTGCCGACCTCGTCTCGCGCTATCCGATCGTCTCCATCGAGGACGGGATGGCGGAGGATGACTGGGAGGGCTGGAAGGCCGTGACCGACCTGATCGGCAAGAAGTGCCAGCTCGTCGGCGACGACCTCTTCGTCACCAACGTCACGCGCCTGTCCGAGGGCATCAAGAAGGGCATCGCCAACTCGATTCTGGTGAAGGTCAACCAGATCGGCTCGCTCACCGAGACGCTGGCTGCGGTCGAAATGGCGCACAAGGCGGGCTACACCGCCGTGATGTCGCATCGCTCGGGCGAAACCGAGGATTCGACCATCGCCGACCTCGCGGTCGCGACCAATTGCGGGCAGATCAAGACCGGCTCGC
>JAEULX010000159.1 GCA_016793685.1 Bradyrhizobiaceae bacterium | reverse complement strand
AGGACGCGACATGCCCACTTGGAATCGGGCGCGATAATCGCAAGAATTGCGCTTGCTGCGCCGGGTGCCCGGCTTTGGCCGCTATCGTCATTTTTCTTGGCCGGGCGCGGCGTACCTGCCGCCGCAAATCCGTTTGCGCCTCCGCTCAAGGGGAATGGGATGATCGATCAATCCAAGCTCGAACCGATTCCGCAGCCGCCGGGCCACCCGATCATCGGCAACATCTTCGATCTCCGCGGCGAAGTTCCGATCCTCAATCTGATGAAGCTGGCGGAGCTTTATGGCCCGATCTACCGCCTCCGCCTCGGTCCTCGCTCGGTCCTGGTGCTGTCCAGCTTCGAATTGGTGGACGAAGTCTGCGACGACACGCGGTTCGACAAATTCCTCGGACCGGGTCTGGCGCAAGCGCGCATGATTGCCCAGGACGGCCTGTTCACCGCGTGGACGCAAGAGCCGAACTGGAAGAAGGCGCACAATATCCTGACCCCGTCGTTCGGATCGATGGCGGTGCGCAGCTATCTGCCGGAGATGGTGGATATCGCGACCCAGCTGGTCGAGAAATGGTCGCGCCTCAATCCGAGCGAGGATATCGACGTCACCGGGGACATGACGCGCCTCACGCTCGATACGATCGGGCTTTGCGCGTTCAGCCACCGCTTCAACTCGTTCTACAGCGAAAAGCCGCATCCGTTCATCGCCGCGATGCAGGACTCGTTGAGCACCGCGACGAGCAATATCGGCAAATTGCCGATCCAGCGCCGATTCATGTTCCGGCAGACGCGACGGCTCCAGGAGGACATCGCGACGATGAACGGCCTCGTCGACCGGCTGATTGCCGAGCGGCAGACCGATCCCGACAAGGACAAATTCACCGACCTGCTGCATGCGATGCTGACCGGCGTCGATCGCGAGAGCGGCAAGACGCTCGACATGGTCAACATCCGCTACCAGATCATCACGTTCCTGATCGCCGGCCATGAGACGACGAGCGGCCTGCTCTCGTTCGCGCTCTATTTCCTGCTGCACAATCCGGACGTGCTGGCGAAAGCCTACGCCGAAGTGGATGCCGTCCTCGGCGGCGATCTGTCGAACCCGCCCGACGAAGATCAGGTGCGTTCGCTGCACTATGTCAGCCAGATTCTCAATGAGACGCTGCGGCTCTGGCCCACCGCGCCTGCGTTCAACCGCCATGCCTTCGAGAACACGGTGATCGCCGGCAAGTACGCGGTTTCGCCCGACACCTCGCTGATGGTTCTGGTGCCGATGCTCCATCGCGACAAGGCGATGTGGGGGCCCGATCCGGAAAAATTCGATCCGAGCCACTTTGCGCCGGAAGCCGTCAAGAAACGCCCGGCCAATGCCTTCAAGCCGTTCGGGACCGGTTTCCGCTCCTGCATCGGCCGCTATTTCGCGCTTCAGGAGGCCGCCGTCGCCCTTGCGATGATCCTCCAGCGTTTCGAACTGGCGGATCCCGCGGGCTACGAACTGCGGCTGAAACAGGCGCTGACGATCAAGCCCGAAGGGTTCCGGATCAAGGTGCGGCCGCGCAGCAACCGGCCGGCGACCGTCGCCCGCCCGGCCGCGCGGAAGGGAAAGCCGGCGGAGCCGGAAGCCGAGGCGGCAGCCCCGGTGGTGCGGGCGTGGGCGCCAATTCTGGTGCTTTACGGATCGAACACCGGCACCTGCGAGACCATCGCCCACCGCATCGGGGAAGACGCCACGATCCGCGGCTTCTCCGCGACCGTGGCCGAGCTCGACGCCTACGTCGGCAAGCTGCCGACCGAAGGGGCGGTTCTCGTCGTGGCGGCGTCGTACAACGGCACGCCGACCGACAACGCCGCGAAGTTCGTCGAATGGCTGAGCAGCGCGTCTCTCGCCCCCAAGGCGCTTGCGGGCGTCCGCTACGCCGTGTTCGGTTGCGGGGATCACAACTGGGCCAGCACCTACCAACGCATTCCGCGGCTGATCGACGCCAAGCTGGAAGAGCACGGCGCCGAGCGCATCTATCGGCTGGGCGAGGGCGACCAGAGCGACGACATCGATAGCCAGTTCCGCGGCTGGTATGGCCACCTGTTCGAGGCGCTCGCGAAGTCGCTCAACGTCGCGGCGGTCGATCTCGACGAAGCGGAAAAAGGGCCTCGCTACGAGGTCGACATCCTCGAAGGCGCGGAGGCGAAGAGTACGCTGGTCGACGAATTCGGCGCCCGGCCGTTCACCGTCGTGCAGAACCGCGAACTGCAGAGGAAGGATGGACCCAAGCCGTCGGCACGATCCACCCGTCATGTCGAGTTTCGCCTGCCGGCCGGGCTATCTTATCGCGAGGGCGACCACCTGGGCGTCCTGCCGCGCAATTCCATCGCGCAAGTGCGCCGGGTGCTGACCTATTTCGGACTGCCCGAAAACGCGCAGACGCGCATCCGCTTCAACGGCGTCGGCAAGTCGTTCCTGCCGGTCGACCGGGTCATGCCGATAACGTTGCTGCTGTCGGGCTATCTGGCGCTCCAGGACGTGGCGAC
>JAEULX010000154.1 GCA_016793685.1 Bradyrhizobiaceae bacterium | reverse complement strand
GCCCGGCCGATGATGCGCGCACGCGACGGCCGCATCATCGCCATCGGCTCGCTCACCGCGCTGCAGGCCAATCAGGGCAATTCGGTTTACGCGGCGACAAAAGCCGCCATGCTCGGCTATCTGCGAACGCTGGCGATCGAGACCGCGCGCAACGGCGTCACGGTGAACTACATCGCGCCGGGCTTCATCGACACTGCGATCATGGCGCCGTATGCCAAATATCGCGCGCAAATGGAGAGCCAGATTCCCGCGCGCCGTTTCGCTGCGCCGGAGGAAGTCGCGGCCCTGATCCCGTTCCTCCTCTCACCCGGCGCCGCCTACATCACCGGCGCTGTCCTGCCGGTTGACGGCGGCCTCGGCGCGGCGATAGGCATCCATCGCTGACGCTAGACCTTACGCCGTCATTCCGGACGCCGAGCGCCGCGAGGCTATCCGGAATCCGAAACGGTCGTATCGGAAACGCGATTCCGGGTCCGCCGCCGCGCGGCGTCCCGGAATGACGGAAAAGCCTTTCGGCAGAAACAAGAGCGAGCCCAGAGAAGACCATGCGTGCGCTTACCCTCGTCGCCGACCGCAAGCTCGAAGTATCCGAGCTGCCTGATCCGCCGCCGCCCGGTGCGGACGAGGTGCAGGTGCGCGTGAAGGCGGTCGCGCTGAACCATCTCGACCTCTGGGGCTATCGCGGCATGGCGTTCGCCAAGCGCAAGTACCCGCTGGTGGTCGGCGCGGAAGCCGCGGGCGAGATCGCGGCCGTCGGCGCAAACGTAACCGGCTTCAAGCCGGGCGATCCGGTGGTCATGTACGGCGCGCTCACCTGCGGCACGTGCAAGGCCTGCCGCGAGGGGCGCGACAATCTGTGCGAAAACGTCGCCGGCGTGATGGGCTTCCATGTCGACGGCTTTGCCCGCGAACTGCTCAACCTGCCGGCGCGGCTCGTCATCCCGGTTCCACCCGGCGTCTCCATGCGCGACGCCGCCTGCGCGCCGATCGGATTCTCCACCGTGGAGCACATGCTGTTCGACAACGCCAAGCTTGCGCCGGGCGAGACGATCCTGGTGCATGCCGGCGGTTCCGGCATCGGCACCGCCGCGATCAAAATGGCGAAGGCGATCGGCTGCACCGTGATCACCACCGTCGGCGACGACGAGAAGGCGGCGAAGGCGAAGGCGCTCGGCGCCGATCACGTCATCAACTACCGCACCGACCGCTTCGAGGGCGCCGTGCGCAAGCTCACCCAGAAGAAGGGCGTCGATGTCGTGTTCGAGCATGTCGGGGCGGAGACCTTCCCCGGCTCGCTTCTGTGTCTCAAGCGGGGCGGACGGCTGGTCACATGCGGAGCGACCTCCGGCCCGACCACGACGCTCAACCTGATGCAGCTGTTTCAGCAGCAGTACCGCATCATCGGCTCGTTCGGCGCGACCATGCGCAATATTCGTGAGTCGCTCGCGAAGATAGCGAACGGCATCACACCGGTCATCGATTCCGCCGTACCGCTCGCCGACTTCGAGAAGGGACTCGAACGGCTCGCGAGCCGCCAGGTGTTCGGCAAGGTCGTCGTGACGTTCTGACCGCCGCGAAGATGAAAACCAAATTGCGCCGTTTCCTGTCCGCGCAGGCCGATCGCGCCACGCATATCGCGGCCAAGCTCGCGGTGCGGCCGCTGTTCGCCGCCGTTCGCCGCTTCGACCGCATCCGCGCCAGCGACGCGGTGGGCGCGCTGATGCGCCGGCTCGGTCCGTGGCTGCCCGAGCACAAGACCGGACGGGCCAATCTCGCCGCCGCGTTTCCGGAAAAATCGCCGGCGGAGATCGAAGCGATCCTCGCGGGCGTGTGGGACAATCTCGGACGCGTCGCCATCGAGTTCGCCCATCTCGACCGCTTCACCACCGGCGATCCGCTCAACCTTCCCTATGTCGCCTATGACGCCGACAATATCGCGCGCTACCGGCAGCTGCGCGACGGCGGCCGGCCGGCGCTGCTGTTCACCGCCCATCTCGCCAACTGGGAGGTGCCGGCCGTCATCGCCGCCGCCTTCGGCCTCGACGCCATGATCGTCTACCGCCGTCCGAACATCGGCGCGGTCGCCGACGCGGTGATCTCCGCCCGCTCGGTGACGATGGGCACGCTGGTGCCGACGCGCTTCGATACGCCGATCCGCCTCGCCCGCGGGCTCGAGCAGGGCCGGCACGTCGCCATGCTGGTCGATCAGCACGACACCAAGGGCGTCGAGGTGACGTTCTTCGGGCGCAAATGCCGCGCCAATCCGCTGATCGCCATGCTGGCGCGCCAGCTCGAATGCCCGATCCATGGCGTGCACATGATCCGCCTGCCCGAGGGGAAATTCCGCGGCGAGATGACCGATGCGATCGCCCCCGTGCGCGACGCCGACGGCCGCATCGACGTGCAGGGCACCATGCAGGCGATCACCGCGATCGTCGAAGGCTGGGTGCGCGAGCATCCCGAGCAATGGCTATGGCTGCATCGCCGCTGGCGGTGAATTCGGGCGGCTTCCCGGCGCGGCTGGATATGCTCGATCACGTTCCCGGCAAGCCTGTCGCGGCGCCTTTGCGGCCCTCGGTCCTTGCGTGCTATCGCCTGCGCGTCACCAAGAGCGCCAACAGCGAGCCGCTGCGCGTCGATCCGGCATGATCCTTCTGATCCTACTCGCGGGCGCGTTCGCCGGAATCCAGAACGCGCTGGCAGGCGGCGGCTCGTTCATCACGCTGCCTGCGCTCATCATTGCCGGCCTCAGCCCGCTCCAGGCCAACATCACCTCGACCGTCGCGTTGTTTCCCGGGCAGGTGGTGACCGGCCTCGCGAACCGCTCGCTCGTTTCGGGAACGCCGCAACTCTCGTTTCCCACGTTGTTCACGCTCAGCCTGATCGGGGGCGCGCTCGGCGGCCTGCTGCTTCTCTTCACGCCCGAAAGCGTGTTCGCGCGCCTGGTTCCCTGGCTGGTGCTGTTCGCAACGGGCGTGTTTGCGTGGGGCAGTTTCTTCCGCAAGCCGGGAGCCCCGGGCGATCATCTCGGCGCGGTCAGCACCGGGATCGCACAGCTCGGCATCGCCATTTACGGGGGCTACTTCGGCGGAGGCATCGGGTTCCTGATGCTCGCCGCATTGAGTCTCGCGGGAATGCAGACGCGCGGCGGGGCGGCGACGAAGAACGTCCTCGCCGCGGTCATGAACGCTTCGGCCGTGCTGATCTTCGCGTTTTCCGGCGCGGTGAATTGGTACGAAGCCGTCGTGCTGGGCGCCGGCGCCATCGCCGGAGGGCTCATCGGCGCCAAAATGCTGAGCGTTTTCCCGGAAAACGTTCTGCGCGTCATCGTCGTGCTTATCGGTGTGGCGCTCACCGTCGGCCTGTTCCTGCGGCCGGTCAGTTGACCGGCTCGACGGGACGCGGGCCGGCCACCGCATGAGTCGAGTTGGGTCATGGCGACCAGCACACGCGCGACTGCGGTCCTGAGCAAGCTCGGGGTCCATTTCAGTCTCCACAGCTACGATTACGATCCCGACGCTGATCGCATCGGCATGCAGGCCGCGGAGGGCATGGGCGTCGAGCCCCGGCGCGTCCTGAAAACGCTCATGGCCGAGGTCGACGGCAAGCCGGTATGCGTCCTCGTGCCGTCGGATCGCGAGGTCAGCATGAAAAAGCTGGCGGCCGCCTTTCATGGGAAGAGCGCGAAAATGATGCGCCCGGCCGACGCCGAACGGCTGACCGGCTATCATGTCGGCGGGATCAGCCCGTTTGGGCAGAAGAAGCGCGTCCCGACCGCCATCGAGGAGAGCGCATTGAATGAAACAACCGTCTTCGTGAACGGTGGACAGCGCGGCCTGCAGATCGAACTCGATCCCAAGGCTGCCTGCGCTGCGCTCGATGCCGCCGCGCAGCCGCTCACGGCGGCGGCCGATCGCTAGAGCATTTTCAGGCGAAGTGGAAACCGGTTCGCGGTCAGAAAATGCGACAACACAAAGATAATTGGAGCGAAGCCCGATTCAATCAAAACGGGATTTGCCCTAGATTCCGCTGACTACAGACCGCGTCGGGTCAGCGCCGCTCACTCGAGGAATTGCTCGATCCGCTGCCTGAGGTCGGCCGAAATGGGGACCGAGCGCATGGTCGTCAGCGAGGCGAAGACCACGGTGAGCTGCGCCTTGACGCGAAGCTCGTCGCCCGCGCGGCACTCGATCCTCAACGTCATGGAGCTCCGCCCGATACGGACGACCTGCAGCGCAAAACGCAGGATGTCGCCGATCCTGCTCGGCAACAGGAAGTCGCACTCGACACGCCCCATCGGAATGCCGACGCGCTGGTTGATGACCTGTTCGACGACGCTGACATTGAGCCCCTGGGTGAACCAGTCTTCCACCAGCTCATTGAACAATATGAAGTACTGCGGATAGAAAATGATGCCTGCGGGATCGCAGTGGTGGAAGCGAATGAGTTTGTCGCTTTCGAACGTGGGCATGCAAACGCTCCTGCTCCGCCTCGCCGTCGGCAATAGAACCCTGCACAAACCAAAGATGGTCCGGCAATCGCTGCCGGCAATGCCGAACCCTGTAACATTGGCGATGGCGTATATTGGGTGACCGCCCGTGCGGTGACCGAGTTTCGTCATTCTATCGGCCTTGCCGGCCGGTGAGGACAGGCGCGGTGCGGATTTCGGCCGGGCAATCAGGGGGAGCAAAATTTGGCTCTCCGAAGGAGCCGTTTCGGAGATGATCCGCCTCGCGCCGATCGCTAATTCGATAGATTATTTCTCTATTTTTGCCTGCAAAATCGACTACATAAAGAAAATAATTCCCATCAACCCGAGAATCCGTCGCATGCGTTTCCTGCCCGTTTTTCTCGATGTCGCTGAGGGAACGGTCGCCCTGGTTGGAACCGGACCCGAGGCGCAAAGCAAGTTCCGCCTTCTCCGCACGACGGGCGCCCGCGTGCGCTGGTACGTCGGCGCTCAGCGTGCGGTCATTGATCTCGCCGACGCCGCGGATGAGCCCCGGGCGTCGCAGGCTTCGCGCGAAGTCGTCACCGCCGATCCGGCGCAGGCCGATTTTTCCGGATGCATGGCCGTCGTGAGCGCTGCCGGTGATGACGCCATCGACGAGGCCGTGGCTGCGCGGGCGCGCGCCGCGGGCGTTCCGGTCAACGTGGTCGATCGGCCAGACCTCTCGACCTTCCTGTTTCCCGCGATCATCGATCGTGGCGACGTGGTGGTGGCCGTGGGCACCGGCGGCGCATCGCCGGTGTTGGCGCGCCGGCTGCGCGAGCGGATCGAGGCACTGCTGCCGGCGCGTATCGGCGATCTTGCCGGCTTGCTCGGCCGCTTCCGCGCCCGCTTCGCGCAGCAGCGCCACGGCGCGCGGTCGGCGCGGCGATTCTGGGAGCGCGTCGTGGACGGGCCGATCGGCGCGTTGGCGCTTGCCGGCCGCCTGCGCGAGGCCGAAGCCGCGCTCGCCCAGGCCGTGGACGCGTCGGCGGCGGCGGAGGACTCCGCAGGATTCATTCATCTTCTCGACGCCGGACCGGGAGAGCCCGACCTCCTGACCTTGCGCGCGTTGCAGGTGCTGCAGAACGCCGACGTGATCGTTCACGACGAGCGGATCGATCCCGCCGTGCTCGATCGCGCGCGTCGCGACGCCGAGCGGGTATTCATCGGCCGGCGGCGCGGCCAGCAGGATGTCCGCCCTGATGCCGTCGCCGAACTCACGGCCCACCATGCGCGCGCAGGGCGAAACGTCGCCGTGCTCGTCAGCCGCCGGACGCTCGCGGATGCGCTGTTTGGCATGCTGCGGCAGGCAGGCTTGCCGGTGACGGTCGTTCCCGGCATCGCCGCCCCGCGCGCAGAACCCGTCCTGGAGATCGCCGCATGACGGCCCCGCAGCAGCAGAAATTGAAAGTCACCGGCCCGGTCGTCATCACCGCGAACCGGCTCGCCGACGGCGTCGTCGTCTATCGCAAGGCCGACAATGGCTGGACGACGCAGATCGGCGAGGCCGCAGTCGTCACGACCGCTCCGGCGGCGAGCGGGCTGCTCACCGGCGCCGTCGCCGACGACGTTCTCGTGGTCGGCCCCTACGTCGCGCCGGTCGAGGTCGACGCGCAGGGACGCATCGCACCCGGCAACCTGCGTGAGCGCATCCGCGTCGCCGGGCCATCGTTCGATCTGCCAGTCAGCGGAACCTGAGCATGTACATCTACGACGCGTTCGATCGCACCCTGGTCAACGAGCGGGTGGCCGAGTTCCGCGACCAGGTCGCGCGCAGGCTGTCCGGCGAACTCACCGAGGACGAGTTCAAGCTGCTGCGGCTGATGAACGGCATCTATCTGCAGCTCCACGCCTATATGCTCCGCATCGCGCTCCCCTACGGGACGCTGTCGTCCGCGCAGATGCGCACGCTCGCGCATGTCGCGCGCCGCTACGACCGCGGCTACGGCCATTTCACCACGCGACAGAACATCCAGTTCAACTGGATCAAGCTGTCCGACATGCCGGACGTGCTCGCCGACCTCGCCGCCGTCGAACTGCACGCCATGCAGACCAGCGGCAACTGCGTGCGCAACATCACCAGCGATCAGTGGGCGGGCGCGGCTCCCGACGAGGTCGAAGACCCGCGCATCTGGGCCGAGGTGCTGCGCCAGCATTCCACGCTGCATCCGGAGTTTTCGTTCCTGCCGCGCAAGTTCAAGATCGCGATCACCGCCTCCGCGCATGACCGCACCGCGATCAAGGTGCACGACATCGGCCTGCGCCTCTATCGCAACGAGGCGGGCGAGGCCGGTTTCGAGGTGAGCGTCGGCGGCGGGCTCGGCCGCACGCCGTTCATCGGCAAGGTGATCCGGCCATTCCTCGCCAAGCGGGACTTCCTCAGCTACATCGAGGCGATCCTGCGCGTGTACAATCAGTACGGCCGGCGCGACAACATCTACAAGGCGCGGATCAAGATCCTCGTCCACGAGCTCGGCGCCGAACGCTTCGCCAAAGAGGTCGAAGCGGAATGGCTGACGATCAAGGACGGCGCGCTCGCACTCGAGCCGGCCGTCGTCGCCGACGTCGCCGCGCGGTTTCGCTATCCGGACTATGAAAAGCTCGCCGACGACCCGCCCGAGGTCGCGGCCCTGCGCCGGACCGATCCGCGGTTCGCCGCCTGGCTGGGGAACTCCGTCGCCAACCACAAGGTTGCGGGCTACGCGATCGTGACGCTCTCGCTCAAGCCAGAAGGCGGTCCGCCGGGCGACGCCACCGCCGAGCAGATGGACGTCGTAGCCGATCTCGCCGACCGCTTCTCGTTCGGCGAAATCCGCGTCGGCCACGAGCAGAACCTGGTGCTGCCGCATGTCGCGCAGCGCGACCTGCCGGAGATCTGGCGCGCGCTCGACCGGGACGGCCTTGCGACGCCGAATGTGGGGCTCGTTTCCGACATCATCGCCTGTCCGGGCCTCGATTATTGCAGCCTCGCCAATACGCGCTCGATCCCGGTGGCGCAGGAACTGACGCGCCGCTTCCGCAATCTCGACCTCGCGCGCGACCTTGGCCGGCTGCACATCAATATTTCCGGCTGCATCAATGCCTGCGGCCACCATCATGTCGGCCATATCGGCATCCTCGGCGTCGAGAAGAACGGCGAGGAGTTCTATCAGATCACGCTCGGCGGGCGCGCCGACGAACGCGCGCAGCTCGGCGAGCTGCTCGGCCCCGCCGTGCCCTATGCACAGGTCGCCGACGTGATCGAAGACATCGTCGCCGCCTATCTCGAGCTGCGCGAGCGGCCGGACGAGTTGTTCATCGACACCGTCGCCCGCGTCGGCATCGAGCCATTCAAGGAGCGTGTCTATGCCGTTCATTAAGGGCGGTCGCCGCACCGACGACCCTTT
>JAEULX010000135.1 GCA_016793685.1 Bradyrhizobiaceae bacterium | reverse complement strand
GGACCGCCGGAAGGAATGATCCTGTCGGACAAAGGCTCGGTTCGTTCGGCAATCCGCAATATCCGCCCGTTGCCCTGGATGAAGATCATGTCGAGCGACACGTAGGTATTGTGCATCCACATCGCGACCGGCTCTTCGCGCTCGAAGTCGAAAAGCATGCCGTATTCTTCCGGCAATTCCTTCCTGAACATCAAACCGCGCGCGCGCGTCGCATCGTCGGCGGCGACGTCGACCGAGAACACGCGCACCCCGTTTCGCGTGGCGATTTCCACGACCTTCGGATCGCTAGCCCACGCCGCGGCGGCGCCGAGAACGAGGGTCCAGAACAGAACAAGGATCGCGGGGGTGAACGCCAGACGCCGCATCATCGGAGGCCCTGTGCAGGTCGGTTACTTCGGCACGTCAACCTTATCCCGCCAGAACGGCGGGACACGCGCGCGAAGCCCGGGAACGCCAATCAGTGCGAAGCGAGCGCGTGGGGGCCGCCGTCCGGCCGCACCTCGGCCGCCATGAGCCCCTTCGGACCCGGTCCGAACCGGACGAGAACGGTTTGCCCCGGACGAAGTTCCGTGATGCCGTAGCGGCGTAACGTCTCCATATGGACGAAAATATCCGGCGTGCCTTCCCCGCGCGTCAGAAAACCGAAGCCGCGCAGCCGGTTGAACCACTTCACGATGGCGCGCTCGAGGCCGCTGGTCGCCGTCACCTGCACATGGGTGCGGGGCGGCGGCATTTGCGCCGGGTGCACCGCCGTCGTTTCGTCCATCGAAACGATGCGGAATGCCTGCAAGCCCTTGGGGCGCGCCAGCGCTTCGCAGACGATGCGCGCTCCTTCATAGGCTGTCTGGTAACCGTCGCGCCTCAGGCAGGTGACATGCAGAAGCACGTCCGCCATGCCGTTGTCCGGCACGATGAAACCGTAGCCCTTGGCCACATCGAACCATTTGATCACGCCGGTCACCTCGACGACCGGCGCGGCCGGGTCTTCGGCGAGACCGCCAATCTCTTGGCCGTAAACAAGGGAGGGTCCCCGGGACCCGAGTTCATCTGACTCGAATTCGTCCGTCGCCATGAGGACGTACGCCGCCGCATTTGGCGCCTCTTGGAGGGCGCTTGAACGAATCTTCCATCGATAAACATATCGACGTGCGCCGCGATGGGAAACAGGAAAATGCACGACAGGCGATCCGAGCGCAGCACCTGTGCAGAAAAGCCGTGCGTGCGTTCAGAAAACGAATCAAATCAATGTGCAATAATGAATGGTTCTAAGGTGCTGCCGATATCTTCGTGAACGACGAGGTCGGCCATGTCGTCGAATTCGGTCGGTTCCCGGTTGATAATGACGAGGCGCGCGCCCGTGCGTTTTGCCAGGAGCGGCAGGCCGGCGGCCGGCCACACGAGCAGCGACGATCCGATCGAAAGAAAAAGATCGCACCCGCGGGTTAACTCTTCTGCGCGGCGCATCGCTGCGTCCGGCATGGCCTGGCCGAACGAAATCGTCGCGGTCTTGATATGTCCGCCGCAGCTGCAATCGGGAGCGCGACCGCCGCTCGCCGCGAGCTGCGCCTGCACCCACGCGAGTTCGTAGCGCTGCTCACATTGGAGGCAGATTGCATAAGTCGTGTTGCCGTGCAGCTCGATGACATCGTCTGCGGCGATGCCGGACTCTTGATGAAGATTGTCGATGTTCTGCGTCACGACCGCCGGCGCCTTGCCGGCGCGATAGAGACTCGCGAGCGCACGGTGTCCCCGTCCGGGCCGGGCCGAGGCTAACTGCTCCTCCAAGGCGAAGCGCCGCCGCCACGATTCGTTCCGCATCTCCTGGCTGGCAAGGAATTCGTCGAACGGGATCGGTCGAAACTTGGTCCAAAATCCGCCGGGCGAGCGGAAATCGGGAATGCCGGTTTCGGTGGAGATGCCGGCGCCGGTGAACGGCAGAACGACGCGCGCGGAGTCGAGAAGCTGCGCGAGTTCCCGCCGGCCTGTCTCTAGGTCGGATGCGATCATATATGCACGTCCGGAAGGGGCGCCGCGGCGCCGCCGATCGTCCTGAGAGGTTTCCTCATGAGATATCTGCACACCATGCTGCGCGTCCGCAACCTCGACGCCGC
>JAEULX010000102.1 GCA_016793685.1 Bradyrhizobiaceae bacterium | reverse complement strand
GCCCAGGGACGGCAGCGATTCACGAGCCATCGGATCGGCCGCGGCCGTCGCGATGTGCGGGGGCCGCGCTTGAAGGTGCAGCGAAGCCCGTAGCCGGCGGCCAGTGCGATTTCCGGTGCAGGGATAGCGCGGAGCGCTTCGCGGTCGGCGCGTTGCCCGGCCTGATTATCCGAGAGGCTCGGCTTCGCGGCGACGCCGTCGTCCGCGCCGTCGTCCGCCTTTGCCGGAGCTGCGGCGGTTAGCGCGGCAACGACGGCGATCGCAGTGAGGGTGACTTTCATCCTCGCTCTCCAAAGTCTTGGTCGCGGCGCCCGGCATGGAGCATGAGTTTCGCCTGAATATTTTTCCCGTACGTGTCTGCGACGTGTCCGATCGTTAAGTTTCTGTATCGGAAGCGTCTCTGTATCCGAAGCGTCATGGCGACTCGCGCCCGCGCAGTGCGGCGGTCGTGAGCCGCCGCACCTCGGCCTCGAGCGTGCGGGCGAAGATCTTGCGATCGGAGCCCGCGTCGAACGCGATCGGCTCTCCCCAGCTCACCACCGCATCGAGAGCGCCGCACCGCACGATGTTGCGAAGATGCGGGAACAGGTCGAGCGTGCCGTACCAAGCGGCGATCGGCCGGTGCTGCCGTCCCATCGGCAAGCCTTGGAAGGCGACATAGGCGATCGACAGCGGCTGAATCAGAATGTGCTCGACATCGCCCGCCGCGGCGAGCGCATCGCGCGCCGAACCGATCAGCGCGCTGCGAAACGGCAGCACGCGATTGCCGTCGCTCGACGTCCCCTCGCCGAACAGCACGACAGGATCGCCATCGGCGAGCCGCCGAGCGATCTCGGTATTGACCTCCGGCGTCTTGTGGCGGCGCATGCGATCGACGAACACCGAGCGCTGCAGCTTCGCGAACAGCCCGAACAGCGGCCAGGAGGCGACTTCGCGCTTGGCGACGAACGCGACCGGGGCGAGCGCGGTGATCACCGATATGTCGACCCAGGACACGTGGTTGGAGACGATGAGCAGCGGGCGGCGCGGCGAGGGGGCGCCGACCACCTTGATGCGCACGCCGAGCAGCGCGCAGACCAGCCGGTGAAACAGCGTCGGAATGCGCCGCTGCATCGGCAGCGAAAGCCGCACGGCGATCACCTGGAATGGCAATAGCGCAGCGATGGCGGTGACGATCCCCGCGCCGGCGAGGATGAGGCGCACCATCAGCTCTTGGCCGGCTCGTCGAGCGGCACCGCGTAAAGTTCGAGCCGGTGGTCGACCAGGCGATAGCCGAGCTTGCGCGCAACCTCGCGCTGGAGCTGCTCGATCTCCTCCGACTGAAACTCGATCACCTCGCCGGTGCGCAGATTGACGAGATGGTCGTGATGCGTCTCGCGGGTCTGTTCGTAGCGCGCCCGGCCTTCGCGGAAATCATGACGTTCGATGATGCCGGCGTCCTCGAACAGCTTCACCGTGCGATAAACGGTGGAGATCGAGATATGGTGATCAACAAGGGCGCAGCGCCGGTACAACTCCTCGACATCGGGATGGTCGGCCGATTGCGCGAGCACGCGCGCGATGATGCGCCGCTGCTCGGTCATGCGCATGCCTTTGGCTACGCATTGCGCCTCGATATTGGTCGCGCGCTGCTCCGTCACGAATTGCTCCGCCGCTGTTATGGAAGGCCGTACGATCATGCGCGGCAGCAAAATTTACGTCGATCGCGCCGGTCAGGCAAGATCGCGCCGCAACACAAGCGCGGTGGCGGGAGCGCCCGCCGCCTCCCGATAATATTCCTTGCGCCGGCCGACCTCGAGAAACCCCGCGCGGCGGTAGAGGCGGCGCGCGGCGACGTTGCCCTCGTCCACTTCGAGAAACACCCGCCGCACGCCATGCCCGGCGAGCTTGCGCAGATGCAGCATCAGCAGCCGGCCGGCGAGGCCGCGCCGACGCCGGGGAGGGGCGACGGCGACCGACAGGATTTCCGCCTCGTCGACAGCCCGCCGCGACATGATGAAGCCTGCGAGTTCGCGGCCAAAAGCCGCGCGATCGACCAGCACGCTGCGGTCGAGCAGCAGCCGTTCGAACTCGGCCTCGCTCCAGCCGCGCTGGAACGACATGGCGTGGAGGCGGGAGAGCGCGGCGCTGTCGCGTGGGGTCGCTTCCGATAACGTCGCCTCGCCGGCGCCGAACCATCTGCGGACCAGAGCGATCATCGGCGCGGCAAGCGAAAAGCGTCCTGCGGCCGGGCGTCGGCGCTGCGCAGATACATCGGTTTTGGATGCGGCGTGGTCTCGGCCGCGACGGCGCCCAGTCGCGCGACCCAATCAATGTCCGGCGCGGGCGTGCTTTCCACGAACAGGGGCGGCGGAACGCCGGCCCAGTGAGCATGAATGAGCCCGGCGCCGGAGCCGACAATGCGGGTCGGCGTTCCTGACGCGATGCGGATGGCCTCGCGCAGCCCGGCCACGCGGGGCGGGATGATCGCCCGTCCTCCCCGCCCGATCAGTTGGATATAGAGCTGGTCGTTGCGTGCATCGATCGCGGCGAGGAGCGGCGTGGTGTCGTCCGCGGAAATATGCGGTGCGGCGAAGGCGGCGAGGGTGGTCAGCGCCACGATCGGCTTCTCGGCGGCGAGTGCGATGCCGCGCGCGGCGGCGACGCCGACCCGGATTCCGGTGAAGCTTCCGGGACCGATCGTGACGGCGATCCGGTCGATCTCGCCAAACTCCATTTTCGCTTCGCTCATCACCTGCGCGATCGTCGGCATCAGCGCTTCGGCGTGGCCGCGCTCCATCGGCCGCGACTGATGGGCGAGAATGCCGCCGCAGTCGAGGTCGAGCAGTGCGGCCGAGCAGGCCGCAAGCGCGGTATCAATCGCCAGCACGCGCATAGGACGAAATATGCCCCCGGTTGGCTGCGCCCGAGCGGCGCAGTTCCGCAACCTGCCGCCCCGGAGCAAAATGCGCAAGCGGCCCGGTGGCCGAAAAGCCAAGAACCAACTCAGCAGGCTGAGGAATTCCGGGGACGCAAGGGGCCCGCCTTCGGCGTTCCTGTCACGAGAGCACCGGCGATGCCGACGGAAGCCGCAGGCCCTTGGATAATCAGGCTAGTCACGATCCTGGGACGAGCGGGCGATGACGGCAATCAGGTATGCAGTGTCCGCCCGGACATCACACCGGCCGCACCTCGACGACCTCGGGCACGTAATGGCGCAGGAGGTTCTGGATGCCGTGCTTGAGGGTCGCCGTGGAGGACGGGCAGCCCGAGCATGCGCCCTTCATGTTGAGATAGACGACGCCCTCCTTGAAGCCGCGGAAGGTGATGTCGCCGCCGTCGTTGGCGACCGCCGGGCGCACCCGGTTCTCGATGATGTCCTTGATGATTTCGACGGTTTCCGCGTCTTTTTCCTCGAAGAACTCGTCCTCGCCGCCCGCGAGCTTGGTGTCGCTCGCGACGAGCGGCCCGCCGTTCATGAAATGCGACATGATGGCGCCGAGAATGATCGGCTTGAGGCGTTGCCAATCGGCGGATGGGCTGGTGACGGCGATGAAATCCGAGCCGAAAAAGACGCCGGTCACGCCCTCGATGTCAAACAGCCGCGTGGCGAGCGGCGACTTCGCGGCCTCCGCCTTGTCGCGCATGTCCAGGGTGCCGTGCGGGAGCACTTCGCGTCCGGGAAGAAATTTCAGCGTCGCCGGGTTGGGCGTAGTCTCGGTTTGAATGAACATGACGATCTCCTGCGTCCGCGGTTCAAGGCCGCGGATGGACGGTGTAGGCCATGACATGTGCCTTCAACGCCCGAGCGTCAACCGCTTTTCCCGTCGCTGCCGTCAGCTCAGGGCGTCGAGTTCCTCGTCGCTCAGGTTGGCCGGAACGATCCCGATCGGGACCGGAAAAGACCCCGCCGCCTTGCTCAGGCTGGACACCAGCGGGCCGGGGTCGTCCTTGTCGACGCCGGCGGCGAGAACGAGGACGGCAATGTCCTCATCCTGATCGATCAGCTTGAGAATCTCTTCCGCGTGCTTGCCCTCGCGAATGACCCGCTCGGGCGTCAGGCCGGACACGGTCTCCGCGCGCGCGGCGAAGCGGGTCAAGGCCTCTTCGGCCGCCTCCTGCGCCTCTGCCTTCATGATGTCGGCGACGCCCAGCCACTGCTGGGCCCGGTCTTCCATGTCGATCACACGCAGCATGATGATACCGCCGCCCGTCCGCGCGGCGCGCCGGCTCGCGTAATAGACGGCGCGGTCGCATTCGGGCGTATCGTCGATGATCACGAGGAATTTCGGCTTGTGCCCAGCCTCGTAACTGCGGCGCTTCAGGCTCATGGATGTATGCCGGCGGTTCCCGGTCCAGCCGCGGTACGGCGCCTATGCTGCCACGGGCCGCGGGCGGCGCACAAGATGGAACGCGGGCAGCGCAAGTGTTGCATCGACTGCGGCAGCATCACAGCAGGGTCCGGCGACGCGGGAGCCGGGATCGCCACGAACCATTCGAGGACAATCGAGCGAAATTCCGGTCCGTCGCGCGGGCCCGGCTTCAGACGCCTCAGCGTCGGATGAATCCGACGATGTCCTTGACCGCCTTCATGGTATCGGCGGCGATCGTCTGCGCGCGGGAAGCGCCGTCGGCGAGCACGGAATCGATGTAAACCGGGTCGTGGACCAGCCGCTTCATTTCCGCCCCGAGCGGACCGAGCTTCACCACCGCGAGATCGACCAGCGCCGACTTGAAGGTCGAGAACTGCGCGCCGCCGAACTCGGCGAGCACCTGCGCCTTGGGAACCGCGGCGAGCGCCGCGTAGATGCCCACGAGATTATCGGCCTCGGGGCGCGGCTCGAGCCCCTTTTCCTCGCTCGGCAGCGGTTCCGGATCGGTTTTCGCCTTGCGGATCTTCTGCGCGATCGCGTCGGCGTCGTCGGTGAGATTGATGCGCGAATAGTCCGACGGCTCGGATTTCGACATCTTCTTCGAGCCGTCGCGCAGGCTCATCACGCGCGTCGCCGGGCCTGCGATCAGCGGCTCGGGCAGTGGAAAGAACGTTTCGCCGAACCCGTGCGCCTTGATCGAGGCGGAAAAATCGTTGTTGAATTTCTGCGCGATGTCGCGCGACAGCTCGAGATGCTGCTTCTGGTCTTCGCCGACCGGAACGTGGGTGCCGCGATAGACCAGAATGTCGGCCGCCATCAGATTGGGATAGGCGAACAGCCCGACGGACGCGTTCTCGCGGTCCTTGCCCGCCTTCTCCTTGAACTGCGTCATGCGATTGAGCCAGCCCATGCGGGCGACGCAGTTGAACACCCAGGCGAGCTCGGCATGCTCGGCAACCTGGCTCTGATTGAAGATGATGTGCTTCTTCGGATCGATGCCGCAGGCGATAAACGCCGCCGTCACTTCGCGGGTGGCGCGCGCCAGTTCGGCCGGGTCCTGCCAGACCGTGATGGCGTGGAGGTCGACCACGCAATAGATGCAGTCATAGTTGTCCTGCAGGGCGGCGAAGCGCGCAATCGCGCCGAGATAATTGCCGAGGTGCAGATTGCCGGTGGGCTGAACCCCGGAAAAAACCCGTTCTTTGAACGTCATCGCGCCGCTCCTTGCATCGCGGGCGTGGCATGCCACGGCAGAGCGCCGGCGCGCAAGGGGCGTTGAAAGCGCGCGCCGTCCCGCTATAGTGCGGCCAACTCCGTTCGGCCCCTCACAAACATACAAGATCCACCATGGCAGGCCTCCGCTTCGACGTGCTCGGTATTGGCAATGCGATCGTTGATGTGATCGCTCGCGCCGAGGACGATTTCCTCGTCAATCACGGGATGCACAAAGGCGGCATGGCGCTGATCGACGAAGCGCAGGCCGAGGCGCTCTACGAAAAGATGGGGCCGACCATCGAGGTGTCCGGCGGCTCGGCCGCCAACACCATTGTCGGCGCGGCGAGCTTCGGGGCGCGCGCGGCCTTCGTGGGCAAGGTCAAGAAGGACACGCTCGGGCAGGTCTTTGCGCACGACATTCGCGCCGCGGGCGTCGCCTTCGCCACCCCGCCGGCGGTCGATGGCTCGTCCACCGGCCGCTGCTACATCCTGGTCACGCCCGATGGCGAGCGCACGCTCAACACCTATCTCGGCGCCGCGCAGGACCTGCACCCGAACGATATCGACCCGGAAGCGGTGGCGGCGGCCGCGATCACCTATCTCGAAGGCTATTTGTGGGACCCGAAAGACGCCAAGGACGCCTTCCTCAAGGCGGCGAAAATCGCCCATGATGCGGGACGGACGGTCGCGCTCACGCTTTCGGATTCGTTCTGCGTCGACCGCTGGCGCGACGAGTTCCTCGATCTCATCCGGGGCGGCACGATCGACCTTCTGTTCGCCAACGAAGCCGAGCTGCACAGCCTCTATCAGACCAGCGATTTCGACACGGCGGTCAGTGCGTTGCGCGCCGATGCGCGGCTGGCGGTGGTCACGCGCAGCGCTAAGGGATGTGTCATCGTCACGCGCGAGAACACCCAGGCGGTGCACGCCACGCCGGTCGATCGCGTGGTCGACACCACCGGGGCGGGAGATTTGTTCGCCGCCGGCTTCCTGTTCGGGTTTGCCCGGGAACTGGCGAACGAAGACGCGGCACGGCTTGGCGCGCTCGCCGCGGCGGAGGTGATCCAGCACCTGGGGGCCCGGCCGGAGATTTCGCTCAAGGCGCTGGCCCAGGACAACGGGCTTTTGGACTGAGCTGCAACCTTTCCGGGCGCGGGGCAGCCTGCTCGGGTGCGGGCTAGCCCACCAAAAAGTAACCCTTTGGTAAGCAATCTTGGTTACCGGTCAGTGAACGGACGCGGGCGGTGCCGCGCGCTCCGTTGACGCAGTTGTTCCCGCTGCTGGGGCGTCCTGATCGGAGCAGGCCATGGGCAAGCGCAAGAGTCATTCGAATTTCGACCCTGACCAGGACGAACTCGATCTCGGGCCGTCGGAAGACGAGAACGGAACCGTTCCGGCTCCGGACGAGGCGGCGTCCCGCGCGCGCGTGCCGCGCATTACGGCGGGCGATGCGGCGACGGCGCATGACGCGTCGGGAAGCGAGGCTGCGGGCGATGGCCGGAGCGCCCCGCTTCCGGCCTTCGCGATGGACGAGCCATGGCATGGCGGCGGGATGCCCGCCGGATACACGCCGGCGCGGAGCTTCCGCTTCGGGCGGGTCCTTCTCCTGGCGGCGACGGTAGCGTTTGCCGCCGCGGTGGGCGCGCTGGCCGGATCGCTGGCGACCGGCGGGTTCGGCGCGAGCGGCAATCGCGAGGCCGCCGCCGAGGCGCCGCTCAAGACCGCGCTCGATCGCATGGAGCAGCAGCTTGCGGCGCTGCGCTCCAGCGTGGAGACGTCGACCCAGGACATGCACGCGCGCACCCTGCGCATCGCCGAACGGCTCGATCGCAGCGAGCGGGCGCAGGCCGAACCGACGCAGAAACTCGCCAAGATCAGCGACACCCTCGACCGGCTGGAACGCCGCAATACGCAGACGACGCAGACCGCCGCGGCCTCGCCAGAGGTCACCGGCGCGATCGGGGCGCAGCCCGCAGACGCCAAGAAAACGACGCCCATCGTCAGCGACTGGTCGCTCTACCAGGCGCGCCAGGGCATGGCGCTGATCGAAGGGCGCGCAGGTCTCATTCAGGTGGAGCCGGGCGACATGCTGCCGGGGCTGGGCCGGGTGGACGCGATCCGCAAGCAGGACGGCCGCTGGGTCGTGGTGACGTCGCGCGGCCTCATCGTCGAACGCTGATATCGCGCCGGTCCCTCCCCAGCGATCGCTGGGGAACGGATTCCGTCGCTCGAATGGGGCCTCCGCTTTTCCTGCGCGAAACAGCGCCCGCGCGTTCACGATTGCGATCATCCATTTGTGTTTGTGGGGGTCACGCGCCGCCCACATCGATGCGCTATGGTCGTCGGATGGCCAACGGCATCCGATCCGTGACGCTCATGACGCCGGTTTCTCGCCTGCTGCTCGCGCTTCTCGCCGTGGCCGGGTTCATGCTGGCGGCCACCGGATATGCGCTCGCGCAGACGGCGGCGCCGGCGCCGCCGTCGCCGAAGCCGGAAATGACCGCCTCATGCCCGGGGCTTATTTCCTTCGGACCGCAGCGCGTCCTACCGGCCGCCTATAGGCTGGCGGCGCTCGCCCCTGACCAGGTGCGCCTGACCTATATCGGGCACTCGACGTTTCTGA
>JAEULX010000098.1 GCA_016793685.1 Bradyrhizobiaceae bacterium | reverse complement strand
CGCGCAGCGCCCGCGCGGCGAGATCGGCGTCCGCAGCGCTGACCGATTCGAGGGGGCTATGGCTGATGCCGCCGTTGCCGCAGCGTACGAACAACATGCCGATCTCGGTGAGACCGTGAAACATCACCGCATCGTGCCCGGCGCCGCTGACGAGATTCCGGACCGGCAGGCCGCAACGCGCAATGGCGTCCGCAAGCTGTGCCTGCAATCGCGGTGAGCACGGCACGGGCGGCGTGCGGAGGAGTTCGCGGGTCTCGATGCGGACGCCGCGCCGCGCACCGATCCGGCCAATCTCGGCCATGACATCGGCGACCGCCGCGCGCAGCGCCGCCTCGTCGGGCGAGCGCATGTCGATCGAGAGCTCGCATTGCCCGGGAATGACGTTCGGCACGCCCTCCGGCACCCTCAACATCCCGACCGTCCCGACGAGATCGGGTACGGCCGCGCAGCGCCGTTCGACCAGGAGGACGATCTCGGCCGCCGCCGCCGCGTCGTGGCGCAGCGGCATCGGCACGGTGCCGGCGTGGCCGGCTTCGCCGCGGATCGAGATTGCAAGGCGCAGCGCGCCGGCGATCGAGGAAACGATGCCGAGCGGCAACCCCTCTTGGAGCAGGACGGGGCCTTGCTCGATATGGACCTCGACATAGCCGAGAAGGGCCTTCGGATCACGGGCAAGGCGCGGGATGGCGTCGGGATCGAGGCCCGCCCCGCGCATCGCCGCTTGGAGCGTGACGCCGGACGCATCGCGCGCCTGCAATGCCTGCAAATCGAAGCGCCCGGCGACCGCGCTGCTGCCGAGATAGGCGGAGGAAAACCGTACGCCTTCCTCTTCCGCGAATCCGATCACCTCGATCGCGAACGGCAGCCGATGTCGCGCGCGGTTGAGATCGTCGATCACGGCGATCGCGACCAGAATGCCGAGGCGGCCGTCGTACTTGCCGGCGTTGCGCACGGTGTCGTAGTGCGACCCGACGATGAGCGTCGGTCCGGCAGGCTGCGCGCCTGCATATCGGCCGACGACATTGCCGACCGCGTCGATATCGCTGGCCATCCCGGCTTCGCGCATCCACTCGCGCAATTGCGCCGCCGTCGCGCGGTGCGCGTCGGCGAGATAGGTGCACGTCAATCCGTCGCGGGATTCCGACAAGGCGGCGAGCTGATCCGCGAGCGCGAGGATGCGGGGGCCGAAGCGCCCGGCGAGCGCCGGATCGCGAGCGGCGGGGGGCGCTGATTGGCTGGCGGCCGGCAATTTCAGCGCCTCGTGCTGCGCTGCGCGTCGCAATGTCTTGAAGCGGCCGGCTCGCATCTGTCATTCTGCGTCGCCGGCAGGTCAAGGAAAGGCTGTGCGATCGTGGAGCCCGTCATCACCGAATGGCTGAGCCTCGTCCTGCGCTGGTTACATGTCGTCGCCGGCATCGCCTGGATCGGCAGCTCGTTCTATTTCATCCATCTCGACCTGAGCCTCAAGCCCCGCACCGGCCTGCCGCCCGGCGTCAAAGGCGAGGCCTGGCAGGTGCACGGCGGCGGTTTCTACCATATCGTAAAGTATCTCGTCGCGCCGTCGCAAATGCCCGACGAACTCACCTGGTTCAAGTGGGAGGCCTACACCACCTGGCTGTCGGGAATCGGGCTGCTGGCGATCGTCTATTACCTCGCCGCCGATCTTTTCCTGATCGATCGATCGGTGCTCGACATGTCCGCGGGCGCGGCGGTTGCCATCAGCCTTGCGTCGGTGACGCTGGCGTGGCTCGTCTATGAAGGGCTGTGCCGCTCCCCGCTCGGCCGTCATGAGGTCGCGCTCGCGCTGATCGGCTATGTCTTTCTCGTTCTCTTCACGTATGCCTTCACCCATGTGTTCAGCGGGCGCGGCGCTTTCGTGCAGATCGGGGCGCTTATCGGGACGATCATGGTGGCCAATGTATTCGTCATCATCATCCCCAATCAGAAGAAGATCGTCGCGGCGCTGATCGCCGGTCGCGAACCGAATCCGCAATGGGGGGCGGTGGGGAAACAGCGCTCCGTCCACAACAATTACCTCACGCTGCCGGTCGTGTTCCTGATGCTGAGCAATCACTATCCTCTGCTCTACGCGACCCGCTTCAACTGGCTGATCGTGGCGATCGTGCTGGCGATCGGCCCGATCATCCGGCACTTTTTCAATTCGCGCCACGAAGGAAAGGGCAGTCCGTGGTGGACCTGGGCGGCCGCGGCCGCCGGGATGATCGCGATCGCCTGGCTGTCGGCGGCGGGCCCGCGCGCCGCCGCGTCCGGCGCTCTGCCTGCCGCGCCGACATTCGCGCAGGTCGAAGACATTGTCGTTTCCCGCTGCAGCATGTGTCACACGAGCGAGCCGGTCTGGGCCGGGCTCACCGGGCCGCCGAAGGGCGTCATGCTGGACACCGCCGACCGCATCCGCGCGCACGCCCGGCTGATCGAGCTCAACGCGGTGCGCTCGCATGCGATGCCGCCGGGAAACGTCACCGAGATGATGGATGGCGAGCGCGGGCTTCTTGCCGCCTGGCTCGCTGGGGGCGCGCGATGACGAACGGCACGGAGAAGGAGGACGCCGGCTACCCGCGCGACCTCATCGGTTATGGCGCCGACCCCCCTGTCGTGCGCTGGCCGGGGAGCGCCCGGATCGCAGTGCAGTTCGTCATCAACTACGAGGAGGGCGGCGAGAACTGCATCTTGCACGGCGACGCTGCCTCGGAGGCCTTTCTCTCCGACGTTCTCGGTGCGCAGCCGTGGCCGGGCCAGCGTCACCTGAACGTCGAGTCGATGTATGAATACGGATCGCGCGCCGGCTTCTGGCGGCTGTGGCGATTGTTCACTGCGCGCAGGCTTCCGGTCACCGTCTTCGCGGTCGCGCAGGCGCTCCGCCGCAATCCCGCGGCGGTGGCGGCGATGCGCGCGGCGGAATGGGAAATCGCCTCGCACGGCCTCAAATGGATCGATTACAGGGATGTGCCGGAGGCTGAAGAACGCGCGCACATGGCGGAGGCAATCCGCATCCATGGCGAGACGACGGGTCATCGGCCGCTCGGATGGTACACGGGACGGTGCTCGGCGAACACGCTCAAAGCCGTGCTCGAAGACGGCGGCTTCGTCTATTCGTCCGATTCCTATGCCGACGATCTGCCCTACTTTGTGAAAGGCCCGCACGGACCGCATGTCATCGTGCCCTACAGTCTCGACGCCAACGACATGCGCTTCGTCAATCCGCAGGGCTTCGCCACCGGCGAGGATTTCTTCGTCTATCTGCGCGACACGTTCGACGTGCTCTACGCCGAGGGCGACGCAGCCCCCAAGATGATGTCGATCGGGCTCCATTGCCGCCTCGCCGGCCGGCCGGGACGGGCTGCGGGCGTTATCCGCTTCCTGGATCACATCGAAAAACACGATCGGGTCTGGGTGGCGACGCGGCTCGACATCGCCCACCATTGGCGACGCGAGCACATGGCGCTGGCCGCAACAGCGCCCCTCATCGCCTAGGGAAGCGCCCAGCGACGTCGCACAAAGGTCCGCCAATGCCGCAACTGTCCCTTGATGCCCTCAACGCCGCCAGCGACGCCGAGTTCGCGACTGCGCTGGGCGACATTTTCGAACACGCGCCCTGGGTCGCGGCCGCCGCGGCGCGGCGCCGCCCGTTTTCGGACCTCGAAGCCCTCCTCCACGCGATGACCCAGGCGGTGCGCGATGCCGCAGCGGAGCGGCAGCGCGCGCTGATTAGCGGCCACCCCGATCTTGCCGGCAAGGCGGCGCGCGCCGGCGATCTGACGGCCGCCTCGCGCGCGGAACAAGGAGCGGCCGGGCTCGATCGCCTGACGGACGAGCAATACGAAACCTTTCATCGCCTCAATGCGGCCTATCGCGCTAAATTCGCCATGCCGTTCATCATCTGCGTGCGGCGGCATACCAAAGAGTCGATTCTCGCGCAGTTCGAGCGGCGGCTGGCGGGCGAACCCGCTCAGGAACAGGGCGCAGCCCTGGAAGAAATCTTCCGGATCGCCGCATTGCGACTGGACGAGCGCGTCAGCGCACCTGACCGGCTCAAGGTGCATGGCCGGCTCTCGACCCATGTGCTCGACACGCGAGCGGGACGCCCCGCCGCCGGCATACCGGTCGAGCTTGCCGAGATCGGTGAGAACGAGCGCCGGGTGGTCGCGCGCGCCGTCACCAACGCGGATGGGCGGACCGATCAGCCGCTCATTGCCGGACGCCCTCTGCCGATCGGCCGCTACGAGCTGAGTTTTCAGGTTGCCGCCTATTTCGTCGCCCAGCGTGCCCCGCTTCCCGACCCACCGTTTCTCGACACGATCCCGCTCCGCTTCGCGGTTGCAGAGCCGGAGGGGCACTATCACGTTCCGCTCCTCGTCACGCCGTGGAGCTTCGCGACCTATCGCGGCAGCTGATAGCGCCCGCAGAAGCGCGGCTTCGGTGCAAACCGCGGCCTCCGATGCGCCGACTTGCCTTTTCGGCCCAGACCATTGTTAGTGCCACTTCGAAAACGCACATCAATCAGCGCCACACCCTGCACCTTCCTCCGTTTGACGCGAGCGCAATGACCGACTGGGAACTTCTTATCGACGAGGCCGACGTCGGCGCCGTGCTGCCGGAGGCGTATGCGCATTACCGGCGGCCGATCAGACAGGCGCTGATCGTCTTTCTCGATGGGCTGCCGGAGGCCCACCAGGACGCGATCGTGCGGGACCAGACGGAGTTGCCGCTTACGGCGACGATGTCCCAGCGCATTGCAACGCTCGCGCGAAGCTGTCCGGCGTTGCATAAGCTCGGCCAGACTTTGGCGCGCGACCGGCGCCTCGCGCTGGAGTTGCGGTTGCAGCTGCAACAGCTCGAGTCGCTTCCGCCTTCGATCCCGTTGCCGGAGATCACCGCTATCCTGGCGCAAGAGCTCGGGCCGCTCGACCGCCTCGGGGTCGTCCTCGCGCCCCCTGCCCTGGCGGAAGCAAGCGTGGCGGTAGTCGTGCCGTTTCGCCGGGGACAGGACGAAGGCGTGTTCAAGGTGCTCAAGCCGGGCATCGAAGAACGGCTCGAACAGGAACTGGCGCTGCTCGAGCGGGTTGGCGCACATCTCGACAAAGAGTGCGAGGCGCTGGGAATTCCGCGCCTCGCCTATAAGGAGATTTTCGAGGGCCTCGCCGAACGCCTGCGGCAGGAGACCAAGCTCGATGGCGAGCAACACCACCTCGACCTCGCGCGCACGACATATGCCGATGACCGTCGCATTCAGATTCCGGCGCTGTTTCCCTTCTGCACGCCGCGCATCACCGCGATGGAGCGCGTGTACGGCGGCAAGGTGACGGACCGGCACTTCGACAGCGACAAGCAGCGCCGCACCTGCGCCGAACTGATCGTTGCGTCCTTGATCGCACGACCACTCCTCGCGAATGGTGACGCCGCGCTGTTTCATGGCGACCCGCACCCTGGGAATCTGCTGTACACGCCCGACGATCGCCTCGCCATCCTCGACTGGAGCCTCGCGGCGACGCTCGAGGAGACGCGTCGCATCGCGTTCGTCCAGATCATTCTCGGGGCGGTGATGTTGGACGCAGACCGGATCGCGCGCGGGCTCGCGGCGCTGTCCGCGCACCCGGATTTTCTGCCGGACAAGGTGATGCCGGTGATCCACGCCGCGCTTGCACAATTGCAGGCGTTCCGCTTGCCCGGGCTGCTGTGGGTCACCGAACTGCTCGACAACTCGCTGCACGCGGGCGTGCGGTTCGATGCCAAGATGCTGGTCCTGCGCAAGATGCTGCATGCGCTCGAAGGCGTGATCGCCGATATCGGCGCGGCGCGGAGCTGCATCGACGCCGTGTTGATCAACAATTTTCTCGGCCGCATGGCGGTGGAATGGCCGTCGCGCTGGCTGGCGACGCCCGGCAGCCGCGCATTCGCCACGCGTCTGTCGAACGCCGACCTTGCCTCCGTGACGATGAGCATACCGCTCGCCGCCATGCGTTTCTGGCTCGACATCGCCTCGCGACGCTGAGTGGCGAGCCGCGCTCGGCGCCGCATCGCGCCCACGCCTGGGGGCGACGCGCAGCGCCGAAATTCCATCGCGCTCGGACTGGATACCTTGTCCTTCAAGTCAACAATGGCGCGCGCAACTTTGCGTCCGCCTACTACTGCTTTGGCGTCCGCATCACTAGATCGTCGTCAAGGCAAGGCAATCGTGGAGGCGCGGTCATGCTCGGAAAACGAAAACTCGGATCCCAAGGTCTCGAGGTCTCCGAGATCGGCCTCGGCTGCATGGGGATGACGCACGCCTACGGCGCGCCGGATGACCAGGAGTCGATCGCCACCATCCATCGCGCCATCGAACTCGGCTGCACCTTTCTCGATACGGCCGAGGTCTATGGCCCGTTCACCAACGAGGAACTGCTCGGCCGCGCGCTGCAGGGGCGGCGCGATCGCGTGGTCCTCGCCACGAAATTCGGCTTTGCCATCGGCAGCGGGCTGCAAGGAACTGACAGCCGGCCCAAGCACATTTGCGAGGTGGTCGATGCTTCGCTGACGCGGCTCAAGACCGACCACATCGACCTTCTCTATCAACACCGCGTCGATCCGGCGGTGCCGATCGAAGACGTGGCGGGCACGGTGGGCGATCTGGTGAAGGCCGGCAAGGTCAAGTATTTCGGGCTCTCGGAAGCAGGCGTCGGCATCATCCGCCGCGCGCATGCGGTCCATCCCGTCTCCGCGCTGCAGAGCGAGTATTCGCTGTGGGAGCGCAACCTTGAAGCAGACATCATCCCCACGCTGCGCGAGCTGAAAATCGGCCTCGTGCCGTTCAGTCCGCTCGGCAGGGGATTCCTCAC
>JAEULX010000088.1 GCA_016793685.1 Bradyrhizobiaceae bacterium | reverse complement strand
GCGCGACCTTTTCGGGCGATACGGCCTGGTTCATCCTTCCAGCCTCACGCGCGGATCGATCACGCCGTAGAGCAGATCGATCGCCAGGTTCAACATGACGTAGAGGATGGCCATCGCCAGCACGAAGCCCTGCACCGGCGCGTAGTCCGACGCGATCAGCGCTTCGACTGCGTACGAGCCGATGCCGGGCCAGGCGAACACTTTCTCCACCAGGACGTTGGCGCCGAGCAGGAAGGAGAACACCATGCCGAACGTGGTGATCACCGGGAGCATGGCGTTGCGGAATGCGTAGGTGATAACCACGCGATAGGGCGAAAGCCCGCTCGCGCGCGCGGTCCGCACGAACTCCGACGACAATGCCGACAGCATCGAGGCGCGGGTCATGCGGGCAATCGGCGCGATCGAGAAAATCGCCAGCGTCACGACCGGAAGGATGAGCTGGGACAGCGCGGCGCGAAAGGTTTCGAGATCGCGGGCGAGCAGGCTGTCGATCAGGTAGAATCCGGTCACGCGATCGGGCGTGGAATAGAAGATGTCCAGGCGTCCGATCGGCGCCGGCGCCCAGCCGAGCAGGAAATAGAACACATAGACGAGCAGCAGCCCGGTGAAGAAAACCGGCAGCGATACGCCGACCGTCGCGACCACCCGGCAGGCGTGATCGACGATCGAGCCTTGTTTCACCGCAGCGAGGATGCCGAGCGGCACCGCGATCATCATCGCCACGAAGAGGCCGAACAAGGTCAACTCGGCGGACGCCGGCAGGCGCGTCGCGATCTCTTCGACCACGGACTGGCCGGTGGAGAGCGAGTTGCCGAGATTGCCTTTGGCAAGGTCGCCGACATAGTAGACGAACTGCTCCGGCAGCGGCCGATCGAAGCCGAGTTTCTTGCGGATTTCCGCGATGGAATCCGGCGTCGCCGCCGGACCCGCGAAGTAGACCGCAGGATCTCCGGGCAAGACCCGCGTGAGCAGGAAGGTGACGACGATGACCCCGATCAATGTCGGGATCACCGTCAACAGTCGCCGGCCGATGGTATGCAGCATCCCTCTCTCCGCGATGGTGGATGGCGGGACGCTGATCCCGCCCGTCCATCAGGCGACGCCTAGGCCTTGCTGAGCGAGCGATAGTCGAGCTGGCGGTGGAACCAGTAGGAATATCCGCCGATATTCTTCTGCAGCGCGACGTTGAGAAAAGGCTGGAACAACGGGATGCGCGGGACCTCGACGAACGCCTTGGTGATGAAGCCCTTGACGTCCTTGTCGTAGGTCGGCCAGTCCCCCTCGCCCGCGGCCTTGCGCGCGCCGTCGATCATCGCGGTCATGTCCGGATCGACGTAGCTCATGGTGTTGAAGATCGCGTTCTGGCCGTGATAGCACCAGAAGAAGAAGTACTCGGGATAATCGAGCCAGCCGGAAAAGAAGTTGACCATCATCGGCAGCGATTTCTTCGCCATCTCGCTGCGCCAGTTGGCGCCGGGCACTTTGTTGATGGTCGCGTTGATGCCGATCTGCTTGAGATTCTCTTGAATCAGGATGGCGATCGGTTCGCTGACGACGCCCTGTCCGAGATCGAACGACAGCGTTGTGTCAATGCCTTCGCCGAAGCCCGCTTCCGCCATCAGCGCCTTGGCCTTCTCAAGATCGGTGTTGTAGGCGTGCGGCTGCGGCCAATCGGTCGATTGCACCTGGTTGGTGTCGGCGCCGAACATCGGCTTGGCGAGCTTGAACATCGCCGCGTCCATGATCTTCTGATACGGCAGCGCGTAGGCGACGGCGTGGCGCAGCTTCTCGTTATCGAACGGCGGATTTTTCACGTTCATGCCGAGGTAGTAGATGCCGTTGCCGATCGGCGTCGACACCACGTTGACTTTGCCGTCCGCCTTGAGCTCGGCAAAATCCTTGGACGGCAGGTCGAATGAAACGTCGGCGTCGCCGCGCTCCATCAGCGCGCGGCGGTTGCCGGCCGAGGGGATGGTGCGCCAGACGACGCGCTTGAGCTTGGGCAGCGGGCCGCCTTTCCAATTGTCGAACCGCTCATAGACGACTTCGACGCCCGGCTTCCAACTCGTGACCCGATAGGCGCCGCTCCCGGCGCTGTTGCCCTTGGTGTATTCGAGCCCCCAGGGGTCCTTCTCGTTCGCGTTTTTCTGGATCAGCGCGGAATTGTAGACGCCCGGCACGATGACCGCGAGGTCGGGCATGGTGAGCCGGTCCTTGCGGAGGAAATCGACGCGGAAGGTATGGTCGTCGACGACGACGAATTGTTCCGGCTTTTCCAGCGAGCCCGCCTTCATTTGCACGGTCGGGAAGCCGCCGACGGTGACCGCCCGGTCGAACGACCATTTGACGTCCTTGGCCGTAACCGGCGTGCCGTCGTGGAAAGTCGCATCCTTGCGCAGCTTGAACGTCGCCGACATGTCGCCCGTCGTCCAATCCTCGGCGAGTTCGGGCGTGAGCTTGTCGCGGTCGTAACTCGTGGTGCCGTCGGGCAGCGTCTTCTTCGCATGCGACAGCAAGCGGTCGTACGTATTCCACGACGCCTCGTAGCCGGGGCGGTTGGTGCCGACGCCGTGAATATCGAGATTGTTCGGCCCGTTCTCGGTGACCAGCAGCAGCGTTTCCTTGCGGGATTGCGCTTGGGCCGGCGACCATACGGCGGGAGCAGATACGAGGCTGCCCGCCGCGACCGCAGTCATCGATTTGAGGAAGTCACGACGCTTCATCCGAGGAGCCTCCATTCAGGCCAGGAACACCGGGAGTCTCGATGAAGTCCGCAAAGTCCATGCCAAGCGCGGGAGGATCGCACCCGATGCAATCCTACTGCTTGACGCAATTGCCCTTTCCTGCGCGGACGACGCCGGATGAAGGCCGCGATCAAACATTTCCGTGAATGGCTATTGCATACAATTCGCTATTTTATGCTCAATGAGTGGGCATTTTCGACGGTGCTGATTGTGAGCCACCGCCGACCGGTTCTCAATGCGACCCGGCCTGGGGACAGGAGAAAAAGCGCCTGGGTCCGCATTGCCCGAGGCCGCCGCAGATCGAGAAGAACGCGCGCGATCCGCTCGAAGAGTTGGGCAAAGCGTTGGGCAAAGCGAGCCGCGCGCCGATCGGCGACGCAATGCTGGAGCGGCCACGATCGGCTCGCCCGGTTATATCGATCATTTAACGGCACCGAGGCCGTTGCGGATTGGCAACGGAGTGGCGCCGTCGAAAACCCGCCGCCGGAAAGCCAAGCTTTGGCCGGAAATATCAACGAACCTCAGCGTGCAAACAATAAATGGGGGCGGGACAATGATTATCGCTGCTGCGATCGCGATCACCTTGCTCTCGGCAGTCCTCTACGGGATGAACGAGACCTTCGACAGCCTGTGAGCAAGGCCCGTTTTATCGGGCCAGACTGCCGCATCTTTCATGGCCGCGAGGCCATGCCACGCCCTGCTCGCGCCGACCGCGGATGTACCGGCGGCACGAGCGGGGAAGTTTTTGTTTTGCGCGCCTTTGATCTGCGGGAGCAGCGCATCCATTCTCCGCGAGCGACGCAGATTGCTCCGCAGCGTTAGCCACCGCTCGCCCCGGTTTCTTCGCACTTTGTGCGGCCCGCGCACCTAAAAAAATCCAGTTCCAATGGTTCAATCGGCGCATGCGAAAAAATGCGCATCGCGGGTGGGAGATACCATTGAAAAAGATAACGCCTCTGTTCGCAGCGGCCATGGTCGCAGCGACCCTGAGCACGGCCGCGACCGACGCGTCTGCCCAATGGCGCGGCCCCGGATGGGGAGGACGCGGCCCCGGATGGCGCGGCCCAGGGTGGCGCGCTCCGGGATGGGCATGGCGACGACCCGGATGGGGCTGGCGGGGTCCGGGGTGGAGAGGTCCCGGGTGGAGAGGCCCCGGGTGGGGACCTGCGGCTGCCGGGGTCGTCGGCGGCGCCATCATCGCAGGCGCCATCCTTGCTACGCGTCCGTCCGGATATGTGGTCTACCCAGGCTACGCAGAGCCGCTTTACGCGCCGAACTGTTACTGGGCGTCCCAACCGGTCTTGGACCCGGCGGGCCGGGTTGTCGGTTATACCGGGCGGCCGATTCAAGTGTGCCCTGGCTATGCGGGCCCGCCGCCTGCCGATGCCGGGCCGCCGCCTCCGCCGCCCCGTTACGGCGGTCCCCCGCCAGGCGATTACGATGGGCCGCCACCGTCCGCCTATGATGGGCCCCCGCCGCGGGGCAGCGCCGGGCCTCCGCCGTCCGTGCGCGCTCCCGCTACCGTCCGCTCGGTTTCGCATGATCGCGGCCAGGTGACCCCGCAGGGCGCGTCCAAACCGGCGCCGCCGCGAAACCCGCCCGACGGCCAAGTGAATATGCAAAGCGGCCGTAAGCCTGCGCCGCTCGGCACCTCGGACCAGCCGTCCGGGCCGCCATCGTCCGAACCGCAGCCCAGCCGGCCTCAGGCCGCGCCGCCGGCTGTCGAGCCGCTGCCGTCGGGCGGTCCGCCCGCGCCGAGCAGCCCACGGACCGAGACCCGGCCGCCTGTTCCGGGCAAACCCACGGCCACTGCGCAGAGGCCGACCGCTTCGGTTGAAACCAGGCAGCCGACGAGCTCTGCGACGACAGGAGCGACCAAGCCGAGCACCGGCTCGACGCCTCTCCCTCCGCCGCAATCGTTCGAGTAGTCTCGCCGGCGCGCGCCGAGCGGAATGGAGGGGCTGCCCGACGGCGGCCCCTTCTCTGTTCCAACGATCTTTCCAGCATGGGCACACCGACAGCCACCCGGAGCCGCAGCGGTCGGATTGTTTGCTGGCCACCGCGGACGCGGCCCCGCCGCGGCCTATGCGGTCTGTTGGAGAGGCGCCGCGCAAAAATCCACAAAAATGCCGCGCTGGAGCGTGAGAGAATGAGCAGGACGGCGCAAGCGGAGGGCACGCGATGAAAATCATCCTGAGCGCGGGGGCGATCGTCGCCTTGTTGGCGGGACCTTGTTTCGCCCAGGTCAATATGGGCCAGGGAAAGACCGGGGAGTGGAACGACCGGATCGCCGAGGGCGAGCGGATCGAACGGCTGCAGAGAGAGAAGGAGCTTGACGCGGCGGTGAAGGCCGCCGGCAAGAAGATCCCTGAGCCGAAAGCGAAATACGACCCCTGGAAGAATGCGCGCTGAATTGTGCAAGCGCCGCTAGGGTGTGTCCTCAATTGAGCCAAATGAATATTGCGGCGACGTAAACGCCTGCAAGGAAGTTGATTGCGCGCTTGTCATAGCGCGTGGCGATGGCGCGGAACTGCTTCAGCTTGCAGAAGAAGTTCTCGATGAGGTGACGTGCTTTGAAAAGGTCGCGATCGTAGGGACGCGGTTGCTTGCGACCGGGCATTGACGGGATCACCGGTGTCTTTCCGGCATTCAGGAGAGGCTCGATCACCCGCTTGTCGGCGTCGAAGGCCTTGTCGGCGAGGAGCGCGTCAGCCTGCATTTGCGGCAGGAAGGCGTCGGCTCCCTCGAGATCGTGAGCTTGGCCTGGCGTTAGCAGAAAGGCGAGCGGATTGCCCAGCGCGTCGACCATGGCATGAATCTTGGTGCTCAATCCGCCTCGACTGAGCCCGATCGCTTCCTCGCCTTGACGGTTTTTTTGGGTGCACCGGCGCTGTGCTGGTGGGCACGCACAATGGTGCTATCGATCATGGCGTACTCGTTGTCAGCATCGGCAGCCAGCGCTTGGAAAACCCGCTCCCAGACGCCACTTTGCGCCCAACGCGTGTGCCGGGTATGGGCCTGCTTCCAATCGCCGAACCGTTCCGGCAAATCCCGCCACGGAATGCCCGCTCGATAGCGGTAGAGGACCGCTTCCACGAACAGCCGATTATCCTTCGCGTTTACCCCAACGTGGCCTTCTCGACCTGGAAGCAGGTCCTTTATTCGTTCCCACTGCTCGTCGCGTAGCCCGTACCGTCGCATAGGTCAGCCTCCCAATCAGACTGACCCTCCAGGAATCATCAAGATTCTGATTCGGGAATCCGCTAATTGAGGACAGGCCCTAGTGTGGTTTGGCCGATTGCATTGTGCCGTGCACAGCCTGCTCGAACGACGAGGTGCATCATGGCGGGAGCCATCAGCCCGTGGCCGGTCCTTCACATTGGCTTGCAGGGGCGCACAGTGAAGACTCTCCAGTTATTGCTGCGGGCGCACGGTCGCGACGTCGTTGCCGACGGCGTTTTCGGTCCGCAGACGGACGCGGCGGTATCCGGCTTTCAGACGATCAAAGGGCTGCCGGCCAGCGGCATAGTCGATGCGGATACCTGGAAGGTGCTGATTGTTCCGGTGGGGGAAGGCAGCAGCGGAGATGCCGTCCGTAGCGTGCAGGAAGAGCTTGGATGCCGCAACGACTGGCCCTGATTCGACTCAAGGGCTGCAAATCGACGGCATTTTCGGTCCGAAGACGGTTGGTACGGTTCTGTTCTTTCAACAGGCGTTGTCGCGCACCATACCCGCGCTGCCGGTGGACGGCTCAGTCGATCCGCTCACCTGGCAGGCCTTGGTGAGCGGCATGTTGGCCTGTTAGAGCAATTTTCGGCGAAGCCGGCCCTCGGACCCGATCGGGAATTCGATACGACCGGGCGCGCGCCGCCCCACGATCGCGATTCTCAAATCCCCTCGGCTCCGCCTGCCGCCGGGACAAGCTTGAGGCGGTTCGGCGGAAGCGAATCGATGCCGGTAGACCCACGTTGCGCCGAGTGGGGCGCGAGCGCTGCCTCGCACGACGGCGCGACGGTCGGCGCCTGCGCCATCCAATGGTCGAGAAAATCGGCGAGCCAGGCGCGGATCGCCGCGTCGTAAACCGGCCGGTCGGCGAAATGTTCGGGACGCGACTTGGCGCCGGGCAACGACAGCCGTTCGTGGCCGCGGGTCGTCCACCGGCACATCATCGCGTGGGTGACTTCGGCGTGGAACTGGATGCCATAGGCTGCGGCACCGTAGCCGAAGGCCTGGATCGCGAAGAGATCGCCCTTCGCCAGTAGGCGCGCGCCGTGCGGCAGATCAAAGCCCTCGCGATGCCACTGATACACGTAGCTCGGCCACGCCGCACATACATCGAACCCGGCCTTCGTCGGCTGGATCGGGTAATAGCCGATTTCCGCCTTGCCTTCCGGATGGACGCTCACGCGCGCGCCCAGATGCTTCGCCAGCATTTGCGCGCCGAGGCAGATTCCGAGCAGCGGCTTCTGCTCCCTGAGCGGAACGGCGAGCCAATCGATCTCCTGACGAACATAGTCGTCCGGGTCGTTCGCGCTCATCGGGCCGCCGAAGACGACGGCGCCGGCGTGTTCGGCGAGGGTGTCGGGCAGGGGGTCGCCAAAGCGGGGGCGGCGCACATCCAGCGGGATGCCGCAGGCTTTGAGGTGATGGCCGACCCGACCGGGCGTCGAGTGCTCCTGATGGAGAATGATGAGTACGGGCTTGGTCATGCGGAGTTGGTGCAGGTGGGGTCCTTTACACTCTGTTAAGCCGATCACACAAATCCGTCACACGACGCCGGTCGCATAAGTCCGAACACGAGAAGCTGACCAGCTTAAGGCAAAGCAAGTCGCGTTCCAATTGCATTCGTGGCGCAGCTTTTTTCGGCCCGGCCAGGTCGTTCTTGCGGGCCGGCGTGCTGAAAACCGCACAGGCGGCGTGGTCTCTTGTGATTTTCGCTCGTTTTGATGGGCGCACGGCCGCGGGGGTCAGGTTTCCCGGTCCTCTTTCTGCGCGTCGTTCGCAACCGCCCGCCGCAGTTCGATGCGTTCGCGGTTCGATACGCCGAGAAGGTCGGCGACCCGCCACATCACGTTATCCTCGAATTCGCTGATGTTGCCGTCGACAAAGGCCATTTCCCACATCATGGCGATGATTCTGCGGCGCTGTTCCTCGTCCAGCATCCGCATCAGCAGGCTGGTGAAGTGATAGAAGTCGACCGCTTCATGATCGGCGGCGACCGCCGCCTCGATCAGTTCCTCGGTCGCCTTGTCGTCGAGCTTGAAGCGCACCATCAGGAGATTGTGCAGCTTCCCCCGCTCTGCCGGCGTGAGATCGCCGTCGAGGGTCGCCACGTGCACCATAAGCGCGGCGGCGGCGACCCGCATGTCGTCGGGGTCGAAGCGCGCCGGGTGCTTCGTGCCGCCGGTCAATTCGCCGAAAAGCGCCTTGAGTTCGTCGAACATTGAAACTCCCTGGGCAATCAATCCTGCCGGTGAATCCGCTGAGCCACTTCGCATGGTCGCGGAGAATATCGGATTATATAGGGGCCGCACCGGCAGCGGACCCTTGTAGCAGTTCGGCGCCGTCAGGTCCCGGCTTCGTAGAGCGCCAGCACGCGGTCGATCATGTCTCCGGCGGCGCCGACATAATTGGCGGGATCGGTGAGGTGCGCGATCGCCGGGCGGTCGAGACACCGGGCGACTTCATCGTTTTCGGCGAGGAGATCGGCGAGCGGTCGGCCGGTCGCCGCCACCTGCCGGCTGATGTCCGCGACGAGGTGATGCGCGTGGTGGCGGCCGATTTCGCCGGCAAGCGCCATCGTCACCGCCTCCGCCGTCACCAGCCCGCGGGTCAGGTCGAGATTGGCCCGCATCCTTGCCGGGTCGACCGAAAGCCCTTGCGCCAGCAACCGCGTATGGGCGAGCACGCCGGCGGACAGGCAGAAGATCTCGGGCACCGCGACCCACTCGATCTGCCACGCCCCGCTCGCGCGTTCGTGGTCCTCGACCATCGCCTCGAGAAGCGCGCTGGCATGCTGGCGCACGAGCGGCGCCGCCGCGCCGATCAGCGCCGAGATGACCGGATTGCGCTTCTGCGGCATGGTGCTCGAGGTGCCGCGGCCGGGCACGCTCGGCTCGGAGACTTCCTCCACCTCGGTCTGCATCAACAGCTTCACGTCGAGGGCGAGCTTGGCGCAGGTCGCCGTGAGCAGCCCGAGGAAGGCGCCGATCTCCGCGATGCGGTCGCGCGCACTGTGCCAGGACATGTCCGGCACGCCGAGCGCGAGCTCCTGCATCAGGGCGGACTGCACCGCGAGGCCGCGATCGCCGAGCGAGGCAAGCGTGCCCACGGCTCCGCCGAACTGCCCGACCAGGAGGCGCGGCTTGATCTCCGCGAGGCGCTGGCGGTGGCGGATGAATGCGGCGAGCAGGCCGGCGACCTTGTGGCCGAAAGTCGTGGGGATCGCCTGCTGCAAATAGCTGCGGCCGGCCATCACCGTATCGCGATGGGCGCGGGCGAGCCTCGCCAGTCCGGCGGCAATTCCCGCCATGTCCGCCTCGATCAGCGCCAGTGCTTCGCGGATCTGCAGGATGG
>JAEULX010000087.1 GCA_016793685.1 Bradyrhizobiaceae bacterium | reverse complement strand
TACGACGTATCGGCCGCGAGCAAGGTCGCGGACGACTACCGCACCCGGGTGTTCGAGTACATGCGCATCAACATGAATGCCGCGCTCGACTACGCAAACAATCTCGCCAGCGTGAAATGGCCCGCCGACTTCATGGGCTTGTCCGCCGGAAAGGCGCTCGAGCATGGACTGTCCGCGCCCGCCATAACCGAGATCTCCACCGCGGCCCAGGCGGCCGAGGAGTATCGGATGCGCATGTTCCAGTTCATGAAGGCCAATCTCAACGCGATGCTCGAATACGCCGAGCAATTGGCCACCGTGAAGTCGCCGGCCGAATTCATCGAAGTCTCGAACGGCCACGCGCGCAAGCAATTCGAGACCGTCACCGCCCAGACGGCCGAACTCGGGAAGCTCGCGCAGAAGCTTGCGACCTGCAACACGGGGTCCTTGGCGGATTTTTCCAAGGTATTTTCGCCGCCGCGGACCTGAGCCGGACACAAGCAGGAGCGGGGCGCTGCCGGGCACCCGCAGAAAGGGCGCGCGGGCGGTGTGCCGTGCCGCAAACGAGCGCTGCGTTTCTCCGCGCGACGCCCACGGGCTGCGCATGGCGGTTCGGAAAAATCGGCTTTAAGCGCTGGAATTCGCACCGTTATCCGCCCGCTCGGTTTGACGCATCCGCTCCTTCGCGCGAGCGCCCGCCTCATCTGCGGGGATCCAGAGCCCGGCGACGGACGTGCAGGGGAGGAACTGCTGGGGCGCGGGCAGGCGATGCTGGGCTCTCGCGCTATCAAAGTCGTATCGCCGTGGAATTTTTGAGCTAGCTCATTGCGGAGCGGATCAAACGTTGACTTTTTTGCGGTGCGGCGGCAAAGCCTTTTGGGGGGCCCGTCAGGCTCCGGTTTTTCGTTCGTTAGCGGACAGTGTGGGATGTTCAGACGGATTCTTATTGCCAATCGTGGTGAAATCGCTTGTAGAATCATAAAGACGGCGCGCCGGATGGGAATTGAGACCGTCGCCGTCTATTCCGATGCGGACAAGGATGCGCTGCATGTGGAAATGGCCGACACGGCCGTCCATATCGGCCCGCCGCCCGCCTCGGAAAGCTACCTCGTCATCGAGAAAATCCTACAGGCGTGCATACAAACTGGGGCGGAAGCCGTTCATCCGGGCTACGGCTTCCTGTCAGAGCGCGAAGCCTTCCCCGTCGCCCTCGAACAGGCGGGCATCGTCTTCATCGGACCCAATCCGAAGGCGATGGCCGCGATGGGCGACAAGATCGAGAGCAAGAAGGCGGCCGCGCAAGCGAATGTCTCGACCGTTCCCGGCCATATCGGGGTGATCGAAGACGACAAGCACGCCGTACGCATCGCCGAGGAGATCGGTTTTCCGGTGATGATCAAGGCCTCCGCCGGCGGCGGCGGCAAGGGCATGCGCATCGCCTACGAAAAGGCGGAGGTCCTCGAGGGCTTCCACCGCGCCCGCTCGGAGGCAAAGTCCTCGTTCGGCGACGACCGTGTCTTCATCGAGAAATTCATCGTCGATCCCCGGCACGTGGAAATCCAGGTGCTGGGCGACAAGCACGGCAATATCATCTATCTCAACGAGCGCGAATGCTCGATCCAGCGGCGCAACCAGAAGGTCGTGGAAGAGGCGCCGTCGCCGCTCCTCGACGAGGCGACGCGGAAGAAGATGGGCGAGCAGGCGGTCGCGCTCGCCAAGGCGGTCGGCTACGACTCCGCCGGAACGGTCGAGTTCGTCGCCGGCCAGGACCGCAGCTTCTATTTCCTCGAGATGAACACCCGCCTGCAGGTCGAGCATCCGGTGACGGAACTGATCACCGGCCTCGATCTGGTCGAGTGGATGATCCGGATTGCCGCGGGCGAGAAACTCACCGTCAAGCAGAGCGATGTGAAGCTGAACGGCTGGTCGGTGGAATCCCGCGTTTACGCCGAAGACCCGTATCGGAACTACCTTCCGTCGATTGGACGGCTGGTGCGCTACCGCACGCCGGTCGAGCGGGCGGGCGATGAGGTCGATCCGGTCACGGTCCGGGTCGACACCGGCGTCTATGAGGGCGGCGAGATCTCGCTCTACTACGACCCCTTGATCGCCAAGCTCGTCACCCATGCGCCGACCCGCACGGCGGCGATCGATGCGCAGGCGCGCGCCCTCGATTGCTTCTGCGTCGAAGGAATCCGCCATAACGTGCCGTTCCTCGCGGCGCTGATGCAGCACCCCCGCTGGATCGAGGGCAAGCTGTCGACGCGTTTCATGGCCGAGGAATGGCCGGATGGCTTCCACGCGCTGGCGGCGGAAGGCGAACCGGCGAAGGTCATTGCGGCGATCGCTGCCGTGATCGACTTCCAGCTCGCCGAGCGCCGCCGACTGATCAGCGGACAGATGCCGACCCCGCATGTCACCTATGAGCGGCGGCGCATCGTCTCGCTCGGCCAGATGGAGGTCGAACTCGAGGTCGAGCGCGAGATGAACGGCATCTCGGTGCACTTCATCGAAGACGGAAAGCGCGGGCCGAAGCGCTACACGGAGTCGGGGTGGAAGCCGGGCGAGCCGGTCTGGCAGGGCGCGATCGACGACGATCCGATCGCCGTGCAGTTGCGTCCGATCCCCAACGGCTACGAGTTCGCCTATCACGGCGTGGACGTGAAAGCGTTCGTCTATATGCCGTGGGAGGCGACTGCGGCGCGGATCATGCCGGCAAAGCCGGAGGCGCGGTCGGCCAAACAGGTGCTCTGCCCGATGCCCGGTCTTGTCCTGTCGATCGACGTCGAGCAGGGGCAGGAGGTCAAGAGCGGCGAGACGCTGGCGATCGTCGAGGCGATGAAGATGGAGAACGTGATCCGGGCCGAGCGCGATGGCGTCATCGCCCGCATCCTCGCCAAGAAGGGCGACAGCCTCGCGGTCGACGCCCTGATCATGGAATTCGCCTGAGCGAAGTCGGTTAGCTCGCTCCATGAATAAGAGGTGCGCGCCACACTTGGATGGCGCGCATCTGAGACAATCCGTCTAACCTCTATAGCGAATTACCGTGGCGCTGGCATTTGCATGGCGCCCGCGGCAGCATGGTGTCGGCGTGAGGAACTCCGCCGGTGCCGAAACGTTTGCCGGGAGGCACCAGGGCCTTCCGGAGACGCGTAATGTCCGTTCATCAGCCGCCGCAGACCCAAAAGCGCCAGCCGGGGCATGAAACCGAAATGCATCCGCGCCCGGCCTATGCGCCGTTCTTTCCCGGCGTGGGCAAACTGGCCGAGCAGGTGGCGCTTATTACGGGCGGCGACAGCGGGATCGGACGCGCCGTCGCCGTTGCGATGGCCCGCGAGGGCGCAAAGATCGCAATCGCCTATCTCGACGAGCATGAGGACGCGAACGAAACCGCACAGGCGATCGAGCGCGAGGGCAGTCAGTGCATCACGGTTGCCGGCGATATCGGCGATCCCGGATTCTGCCGCGAGGCAGTGGCGAAAGCGGTGGAGCATTTCGGCAGGCTGGACATCCTGGTCAACAACGCAGCCGAACAGCATGAAACCGAGGACTTCACGCTGATTCCCCCGGAGCAAGTCGAACGCACCTTCCGCACCAATATCTTCGGAATGTTCTTTCTGACCAGCGAAGCCCTCAGGCACATGCGCGAGGGCGCGAGCATCATCAATACGACGTCGGTAACCGCTTATCAGGGCCACAAGACCTTGATTGACTACGCAGCGACCAAGGGAGCGATCGTCTCGTTCACCCGGGCGCTAGCGCAGGTGCTTGCCGAGAAGAAGATCCGCGTCAACGCGGTGGCGCCGGGCCCGGTATGGACGCCGCTCGTTCCAGCCTCGTTTGGTGAGGAGCATGTCGCCAAGCATGGCGACGCGCCGCCGCAGTCGCGCGACGCGCAACCGAACGATATCGCGCCATGCTATGTATTCTTGGCGAGCCGGGAGTCGAGCTTCATGTCAGGTCAGGTGCTGCATCCGAACGGCGGCACGCCGGTGGGCTCGTGAGGATCACAGCAGGGCCACGCGGCCCCCTGCTTGGCGCGTAAGCCGTCCGGCAAGCTCGAGCTCCAACAGCGCGGTCAGCACCACCGGGGTCGGCGCGCCCGACCAGCGGATGAGATCGTCGATCGCGACCGGCGTTGGCCCGAGCAAGGTCGAGATGCTGCGGCGCGCGTCGCCGTCGGGCGCGATCGCGAGCTGCGGCATCGCCGCGGCCGGTTCTTCCATCGGACGCGCGGGGGGCTGTTCGATCATCGGCGACAGCGCCGCGACCACGTCCTGCGCGCGGCTCACCAATGTCGCTCCCTGCTTGAGCAGATCGTTCGTCCCCTCGGCCCGCGGGTCGAGCGGCGAGCCCGGCACGGCGAACACCTCGCGGCCGTAGTCGAGGGCGCGGCGCGCCGTGATCAGCGAGCCCGAGCGCCGCGCCGCCTCGACGACCACGACTCCGAGCACGAGCCCCGCGATCAGCCGGTTGCGGCGGGGAAAATCGCGCCCGCGCGGCGTCCAGCCGAGCGGCATTTCCGAGACGGCGGCGCCTTGCGCGGCGATCGCTTCGAGCAGGTCCACATGCTCGGGCGGGTAGGGACGGTCGTGCCCTCCGGCCAGCACCGCCACGGTGCCGCTCGCGAGACTGCCGCGATGCGCGGCGGCATCGATGCCGCGCGCAAGGCCCGAGACCACGACGAACCCCGCCTCGCCGAGATCGCGCGCGAGGCGCTCGGCGATCGTCATCCCGGCGGCCGACGCGTTGCGCGAGCCGACCATGGCGACGGCGGGCGCCGCGAACACCGCGAGCCGGCCGCGCACCGCGAGAAGCGGCGGAGCGTCGTCGGTCGCCTGCAGGCCGCGCGGATACTCGGGTTCGCCGAGGGCGACCAGATTGATGCCGAGCCGGTGCGCGGCGCGCAGTTCTCGTTCGGCTTCTTCAATGGAGGCGACCCGGATCGGGCGCGCGGCCCCGCCGCGGCGGGCGAGATCGGGCAGCGCCGTGAGCGCGGCGCGCGCGCCGCCATAGTGATTGAGCAGCGCCCGGAAGGTGCGCGGCCCGACATTCTCGCTGCGGATCAACCGCAGCCAGTCGAGCCGCTGCTCGTCGCTCAGGCGTAAGTCATGCGCCACGGTCGCATCCATCCGGCAGATCGCCGGCCCGGGGTTTACTGCCGCGGCAGACATAATAGGAGCCGAACAGGCGCTCCTGCATCGCGAAATCGGTCGTCGCCGATGCGAGATGCTCCCACGGCCTGACATGCGGATTGCCGAGCACGGTGCGCTTCATCAGCCATATGCTGAAGGGCAGGATGCAGCGGCCGGCGAAGCCGGGCGGGAGCTTGGCGTCCATGACGACGATCCGGCCGCCCGGCCGGAGCTGGTCGAGCGTCCGCGCAAGCACCGCGCGGTGGTGCGGCATGGTGTTGTAGGAGAGGCTGAACAGCGCGCCGTCGAGCGGCTCCGGCGCCGCGTAGGCGGCGGCGTCGCCCTGCGACAGGCTGACGTTGCGCCATCCGTTGCGCGTGCACAGGGCGCGCGCGTGGGTCAGCATGCCGGCGGAAATGTCGACGCCGTAAACGTGGCCGCCCGGCCCGACCGCATCGCGCAGCAGCCCGAGATTGGGGCCTGTCCCGCATCCGATCTCGAGCACCCGGTCGCCCGGGCGCAGGCCGATCCATTCGACCGCGCGCTCGCGGAGCCCGAACGGCAGAAACAGCAGCCGGACGATCAGGTCATGCAGATTGCCAATGCGATCATAGCGCCGACGAATAAAGTCGACGTCGTCGTCCATCCATTCGATGGCCACCCGCAGCCCCCGTCGCCCTCATGCAATCGCGAGTACGCGACCGAGCCATGGTGCGAAGTGGGCGTAGCGCTTTCGATATGTCATATGGCCGCACGGCGCGCTCACGTGCCGCCCGGTGTGGGTTCATCAACATCGGCGCGTTGCCGGCCGCGGCCGATCTCGCCCTCCTGGCCGGCGGCGAGCCTTTTTATATTGCCGGTATGCTTGAGCCAGATCAGGACGGTGAGCAGCGCGAAGAGCTTGGCCTCCTGCAGATAGACGGCTTGCCACAGGATTACCGGCGTCGCGGCGCTCGCCGCAAGCGCGGCGACGGACGAGTAGCGGGTGAGGAAGGCCGTCGCGAGCCAGATTACGGCGAAGGCGAGCGCAACCGGCCAGGCGAAGAAGATCAGGAGCCCGAGATAGGTCGCGACGCCCTTGCCGCCCTTGAATTTGAGCCAGACCGGAAACAGGTGGCCGAGGAAGGCGCCGAGCGCGGCCAGCACCGCGATGTCCTGCCCGCCGAAGCGATAGGCGATCAGCGCGGCGACGGTTCCCTTGAACGCATCGAGAAGAAGCGTCAGCGCCGCGAGCCCCTTGCGGCCGGTGCGCAGGACATTCGTCGCACCGATATTGCCCGAGCCGATGGCGCGCAGGTCCGCGGTGCCGGCGAGCCGCGTCAGGATGAGGCCGAACGGGATCGAGCCGAGCAGATAGCCGAACGCGAGCGCGGCCGCGTAGTAGGGCAGCGCGAGCGACCAATTGATTGGATGGAGCATGGCGCCACCGTCCCCGAGTTTGCGCTGACGCTAGCGAAGGGCGTTTTTCCCGGCAAGGGATCTGCGCTGCGCTCCATCCGGGCTACGCTTGCTATCAGAAAAGCACATCCTCATGGTGAGGAGCGTCGCGCAGCGGCGCGTCTCGAACCATGCATCCTTCGAGACGCCGACCTGCGGCCGGCTCCTCAGGATGAGGGCGTTTTACAAGTGCGAACCCTCTCGCCTCTCCCCGCGTACGAGGAGAAAGCGCAGTTGCCGCACGAAAGAAGAAATACATCAGCCGATATCGTTCTCGCGGCGCGTTTTTCGCGCCCGAGGTGTGCTGCAGCTGTCCCCGCCAATGCGAGGGCGCGCGGAACGCCGGGGCCGAAAAACCCCGCAGCCCTGTGTGCGTTTGTTGGTAATGCACACAGGCGAAACTCGCCGCAGGATTTGCCGGTTGCGACCGGCGTCCCGCGCGCGGTGTTTGTAGGCTTGCTCCGCATGCCCC
>JAEULX010000085.1 GCA_016793685.1 Bradyrhizobiaceae bacterium | reverse complement strand
TCGCTCATCGAATAGCAGCCCGCCGACGAGCAGTCGCCGTGGACCATGAGGAAAGCGCCGCTGCGGCCATGCGCGCGGTCAAAGGCGTTGGGGAAGCCGAGATTGAACGAGAGATAGTAACTCGAGTTGGGATTCATCTGGCCGGGAGTGACCGTGTAGAATCCCTCCGGCGCCTGACGATCGCCCTGCTTGACCTTGGGGCCAAGGTCGCCCGACCAGCGGCAGATCGGATAGGTCTTGAGCAGCGCGAAACGGCCGGAGTGATCCTTCTTCCAGACTTCCAGCTCGGATTCTTCCTTGAAGATGCGGACCAGGATCGGCGACTCGATCGCCATGTTCTTGCTGGCGATCAGCGACCGCGTCTCGCCGGACATCGGCTGCATTGCGCGACCTGAGTGGGCGATCTCGTCAGTCTGACAGCCGGTGAGCGCCACCGCAGCAGCAATCGCTGCCGACGCCATGAGCGCACGGACAAAACCGAGATGACGGTTCAAGGAAAAACTCCCCCCAAACAGAGTCCCCACTCTGGCTTAAACCAGTATCCCGAAGATGTGGTCTAAGCAAGGCGACTGCCCGGAAACCAGCGTAAACGCGAGGCCAGGGTAAATCGTTAACCTGCAGAAACTGTTAAAAGAACAGACATTTGCAGCGACGCGTCAGTAATTGTCCCTAGGATTACGTAGAATCCCTCGCCGCGCGCGCGATCATGGTTAAGAAAGCTTATATCGTGTAACGATTGCCGACGTCCGGCCGCCGAACCACGGATCGCTTGCCTGCGCCCGCCCTAGACGAGCGTCCGGCCGATGGCGAGAAATTTGTCCTGCCGCATGCGCCGCACCGTCTCGCGGTCGAACTGCCGCAATTCCTCCAGCGCCGCCGCGAGCGCGTCGCCCGTCGCCTGGATCGTCGCCTCCGGGTCGCGATGCGCGCCCCCGACCGGCTCGCGCACGATCGAATCGATCACCCCGAAGCGCAGCAGATCATCGGCCGTGATCTTCATGTTCTGGGCCGCCTCCTGCGCCTTGCCGGTGTCACGCCACAGGATCGAGGCCGCCCCCTCGGGCGAAATGACGCTGTAGATCGCGTGTTCGAGCATGACGATGCGGCTCGCCGTGGCCAGCGCGATCGCGCCCCCCGAGCCGCCCTCGCCGATGATCGCCGCAATATTGGGAACGCTGAGGGCAAGGCACGTCTCAGTGGACCGCGCGATCGCCTCCGCCTGGCCGCGCTCCTCCGCGCCGATGCCGGGATAGGCGCCCGCCGTGTCGACGAACGCGATCACCGGCAATTCGAAATGGTCGGCCATCTCCATCAGCCGCACCGCCTTGCGGTAGCCCTCCGGCCGCGCCATGCCGAAATTGTGCCGGAGCCGGCCTTCGGTATCGGCCCCGCGCTCCTGGCCGATGACGCAAACGCTCTCGCCGCGGAACCGGCCGAGGCCGCCGATGATCGCCTCGTCCTCGCCGAATTTCCGGTCGCCGGCGAGCGGCGTGAAATCGGCAATGAGGCCGGCGACATAGTCGACGCAATGCGGCCGCTGCGGATGGCGCGCGACCTGCGCCTTCTGCCACGGCGCAAGATGCGCGTAGAGCTCGCGCAACGCGTCGGCCGCCTTGCCTTCGATGCGCGTGATCTCTTCGCCGATCTCCACGCTGCCGGCCGACTGTTCGAGCGCGCGCAGCTCCTCGACCTTGGCTTCGAGTTCGGCAACCGGCTTTTCAAAATCGAGATAGGTGCGCATCAAATTTACAGTGGTCTGAACAGTGATCGTTAGCGGCGTGACAAAATCCGCAAAGCGTCCGTCAAGTCAAGCTCGGGCGAACCCGGCTTGCCTCAATGATGCGGCAGGATTGCAGGTCGCGGCGCCGCGCGTTTGGTCGCATCGGAGCCGACGCTTCTATTCCTGCCGCTCCGCCGAGACGTTCGACGGCGCCTGGAGCACCAACCGGCAGGCGGCCGGCAGCGCCGCCATCGTCAATGCGCGCGGCTTGGCCGGCGCGTTCGCCGGCTTCGGCGGGGGCGGACGCAGCACGGCGTCCCGGAACCACCAGTCGAGCTCGTTGCCGCAGCCGTCTCCGGGCGGCACCGGCGGCTGCGGGCTGCAATCGGGGCTGTCGCCCGGACAGCGGATGCGGATGTGGAAGTGATAGTCGTGCCCCCAGTAGGGGCGCACCTTGCTCTGCCACGCATGGTCGCCGCCGGCGTCGCGGCACAGCGCCTTCTTGATCGCGGCATTGACGAAGATGCGTTCGACGGCGGGCAACTCCGCCGCCAGCCTGATGACGCCGACATGCGCCGGAGTCCAGACCGCCGGATCGACGTCGCGCCGGTCGGCGGCGACGACGACGGTCGCTTTCATTTCCTCGCGCTCCTTGCGCGTGAGCTCGCGGTCGGGCATCGGCGTGAGCCAGATGTCGGCGTCGAGGCCAACCTGATGGCTGGCGTGACCGTTCGGCATCGGACCGCCGCGCGGCTGCGAAATGTCGCCGACCAGAAGGCCGGGCCAGCCGACCTCTGCGCGCGCTTGTGTCGCCAGCGTCTCGAGCAGCGCGATCAGTTCCGGATGTCCCCAATTGCGATTGCGCGACAACCGCATCACCTGCCAGGCCGGACCGTTGACCGGCAGCGCGACGCCGCCGGCGAGACAGCCGTGCGAATAGAAGCCGATGGTGCGCGGGGCCATCGCGGCCGGTTCGCTCTTGCGTGCGAACAATTCCCTTGCCGGCGTCGACGGATTGTCGGGATTGGCGAGCGGGGGCAGCGGTTTGGGATTGAGCGTGCCGAGATCCTGCGCACCCGCGCCGCCGCAAGCGACGAGCAGAAGCAAGGCCGCACAGGGCCATCGGCGATTCGCTGTCATCATTACGTTCCTTACCCCATTAACCGAAAAACCGGAATGCGCCCGGACGCCGTTGCAATGACGCGCCTGCTTCGTATGCTGGGAAAAAATGCGCGGGGGCGGAGTTCAGAGGAATTCGTCATGCACCCTCTCGCGCGTCCGGCAGTCCTCGCAAGCGTCGCATCCTTTGCATTCTTCGCGGCGGTGACGCCGGGTCTTTCCGATGTCGTGATCACCATCGACAAGTCATCACAGCGCATGTCGGTCGCCGTCGACGGCGTGCGGCGGCATAGCTGGGCGGTATCCACCGGCACCGGCGGCGGACCCCCATCCGGCGTCTATCGCCCGCAACGGCTCGAACGATCCTGGTATTCGCGGAAATTCGGCCTGGCGCCGATGCCGCACTCGATCTTCTTCCACGAAGGCTACGCGATCCATGGCACCACGCATGTGTCGCGCCTCGGCCGACGCGCCTCGCACGGCTGCGTGCGCCTGCATCCATCGAACGCCGCCGCATTGTACGCGATCGTGCGAAGCGAAGGCGCCGGCCGCACGCGCATCGTGGTCGCGCGCTGAACGCGATACCTCCGACGGCGCAAAACTCGCCAATAAATGCGGCGGAACTGCGCATATGCGGTTGCGTTGACCTGCGAGAAGGTCATCAAAACCCAGGAGGAAATTAATGGTCGCGAAGTCACCATCGGCAAGCCGCGAGGCATTGGGTCGGCGTGAAACCGTTTCGCTGATCGGCAGCGACAAGGTTGAAGGCACCGCCGTCTATCGCGCCGACGGCACAAAGATCGGCCGCATCGAGCGCGTGATGATCGAGAAGGTGAGCGGGGAAGTCGCCTACGCCGTCATGAGCTTCGGCGGTTTTATGGGAATCGGCGAGGACTATTATCCGCTGCCGTGGTCGGCGCTGACCTACAATCCGGAACTCGACGGCTACGAAGTCAATGTCAGCGAAGAGCAACTGAAGGGCGCGCCGCGTTTCACGCAGCATGAAACCTGGGACTGGTCGAGCCCGGATCGCGCAAAGACGCTTCACGACTACTACGGTACGCCGTCGATGAAGCTGTAACGGAGCACGCTCTCTGAGCGGTGGCATCTCGTCACGCAAGCAAACATTCTCGCCCTCCGGCGCAACCGAGAGGGCGATTTTTTCTGCGCGTGCAGATATCGCTATAGATTTATCGGCGCGCTATTTGTCGCGCCGCGATTCCTCATGCAAGGCGCGGAGCCCCTCGCGATAGGTCGGATAGCGCAGCGTGACGCCCAGCTCGCGCTTCATCCGCTCATTGTCGACGCGCTTGTTGTCACGATAAAAGCTCAAAGCCATCGGCGACATCGTTTTTGCCGCTTCGGCGAACGGGATCTCCGGCGGCGGCGCGACATTCAGGAGCGCCGCCGCGAAAACGATCGGATCGCCGGGAGCCGACGGTTCATCGTCGACAATGTTGAACACCCCGTTCGCGCGCCGCGCGATGGCGGCGTCGATCGCTTGCGCGATATCGCTCACATGGATGCGGTTGAACACCTGCCCGGGCTTGTCGACGCGGCGCGCGGTGCCGCGTTCGACGTTGACGAGCGCGCTCCGCCCGGGCCCGTAGATTCCTGCCAGCCGCAGAATGGCGACCGGGAGCTTGCGGCGCGCGCCCACCGCCTCCCAGGCGCGCTCCTGCGCGAGACGCTCGCGACCGCGGTGGTTGACCGGCTGCGGCGGCGTCGTTTCGGATACCCACGCCGCGCAGTGGTCGCCATACACGCCGACCGTCGACAACAGCACGATCGACCGCAGTTCCGGCGCATGCGCGATGTGATCGGCAAGCACTGCAAGCACCGGATCGGCCCCGTCCGCCGGCGGCGCCGAAACGAGCAATGCATCGGCCACCTGCAGGGCGGCGACAATCGCAGGCGCCGCCGCGCGTCCGTCGAACGGCAGCATCTCGACCACGTGTTCGCCGTAGCGCCGCGCGGCGAGCGTCGCGGCTTTCTCCGGCGTGCGCGCCGTGCCGATGATGCCGTCGAACCGCGCGCCGAACTCTTCGACGTAATATTGCGCGCAATAGCCTAAGCCGAAACACAGAAGCGTGGTCATCGGACAGGCGACGCTCCCTGCGCGGCAGTCCACTCCTCCTGCACCGAGGCATCCGGCTCGGAGCAACGATACTCCTGGTCGAGCGTGGTGAACGCCGCGCGCGGCAGGAGGCGCGACAGCGCCCAAACGGCGGCGCCGCGCACCAGGGGCGAATCGTCGTGGAGCAGGGCCATGGCGTGCGGCGCGAGCGCTGCGTCCCCGCTGTTGCCGATCGCGATCATGACGTTGCGCACAAAGCGATCGCGGCCGGTGCGCTTGATCGCGCTCTTGCGAAACAGCGCGCGAAATCCTGCGTCGTCGAGGCCGGCGAGATCGGCGAGCGCGGGCGCCCGCAATTCGGGCCGGGCGGCGAGTTTTGCTTCGCGGCCCGCCTGCGCAAACTTGTTCCACGGACAGACCGCAAGGCAGTCGTCGCAGCCATAGATGCGGTTGCCGATCGCGGGACGCAGATCGCGTGGGATCGGCCCTTTGTGCTCGATGGTGAGATAGGAAATGCAGCGCCGCGCATCGAGCCGGTAAGGCGCCGGGAACGCCGCCGTCGGGCAGGCGTCGAGGCAGGCGCGGCACCGTCCGCAATGGTCGCGCTCCGGCGCGTCCGCGGGCAAGTCCAGGCTCGTGAAGACCGCGCCGAGGAACAGCCAGGACCCGAACTCGCGGGACACCAGATTGGTGTGTTTGCCCTGCCATCCGAGCCCGGCGGCGGCGGCCAGCGGCTTCTCCATCACCGCGGCGGTGTCGACGAACACTTTCACGTCGCCTCCGGCATGCGCCACGAGCCACCGGGCGAGGTCCTTCAGGCGGCGCTTGACGACATCGTGATAGTCGTCGCCCTGCGCATAGACGGAGATGGCGCCTGTCTCGCGCTGGCCCAGCGCCGCGAGCGGATCCTCGTGCGGACCGTAGTTCACTCCCACCATGACGATGGCCCGCACCTCCGGCCATAGCGCGCGCGGATCACGCCGGCGGGCGGCGGTGGCGGCGAGCCATTCCATGTCGCCGTGACCGCCTTCGGCAATGAAGGCGGCGAGGCGCGTCCCCGCCTGCGCGATGGCGTCGGGCCGCGCCACTGCCATCGCTGCGAAGCCGTGCGCCCGGGCGGCGGCGCGCAGCGAAGCCTTGACCCCCGCGGGATCGCTCAGAAATCGAGGTCGGCGTAGGTCTTCGACGGGGCGATCCCCGCATGCAGCTCCGTCAATAGCGGACGGAACGAGGGCCGCGACTTCACCCGCGCGTACCAGTTCTTCGCCGACTCGTCTTCGTTCCACGGCACGTCGCCCAGATAATCGACGCAGGAGAGATGCGCGGCGGCGGCAAGGTCCGCATAGCTCAGACGCGCTCCCGCCAACCAATCGCGCGTGCGCACCAACCAGCCAATATAGGCGAGATGATAGCGGATATTGGCGAGCGCGGCGCGAATCGCCTCGATATCGGGCGGTCCGCCGCCCTGGTTCACCGTCATGTGACGCTTGAACACCCGCTCGGTGATCAGCGGCCCGCTGACTTCGACATGGAACTTCTCATTGAACCAGGCGGTCAGCCGCCGGACCTCGATGCGCGCGTTGATGTCGCGCGGCAGCAGGCGATGCTCCCCGAGGTCGGCGCCCTGCGTCTCGTCGAGATACTCGGCGATGATGGTCGGATGGGTGAGCGGCGGCCGCCCCTCCTCCACCAGCACCGGGGTCGTTCCCGCCGGATTGAGCGCCAGGAATTCATGCCGGCGGTCCCACGGCCGTTCGTCGACCAAGCGCGGGATAAGCCCATATTCGCTCAGCGAAATCCGCACAAACCGAGAATTCGGGCAGAGGCACTGGTGATACAGCGTAAGCATCGTCTCTCAGAGTTCCGGAATGACGAATCGCGGGGTAATACAAGCCATAGTGCGGGAGATTCATACAAATCCATAATACGGTGAAATCCGGGCGATAGGGCTAACTATGCACTGCGCATTGCCCCTTGCCCTGCACCTGCCGTTCGGGCGAAAAGCGCCCGCGCCGGACCTCCCGCCTCGCCTCGGCGCGAGTCCACCAACCGCGGAGCCGTATTATGCTGCTCGACCTGATCAAAGCTGTCTTCCTCGGCTTCGTCGAAGGACTGACGGAATACCTGCCGGTTTCCTCGACCGGGCACCTGCTGCTGATCGAGCATTTCTTCGGTTTCGACGACGCGGAATTCGGCAAGACCTTCGCGGTGCTGATCCAACTCGGCGCCATTCTCGCCTTGTTGTCGATCTATTTCCATAAGCTGTGGCTCCTCGCGACGAACATGTTCACCGATCGTTACGCGCGGCGCTTCGTCATCGGCGTGCTGATCGCCTTTCTTCCCGCCGCCATCGTCGGCGCGCTCGCGCACGGATTCATCAAGAGCGTCCTGTTCAATCCCTGGGTGATCTGCTTCTCCCTGATCGCCGGCGGCGCCATCCTGTTGTACGTCGACACGCTCAATCTCAAGCCCCGCTACACCGAGGCGACCGAATTTTCCTTGCCCATGTACGCCGGCATCGGGGTGATCCAGTGCATATCGATGATTCCCGGGGTGTCCCGCGCGGGGGCGACCATCGTCGGCGCCATGCTGCTCGGGGCCGACCGCCGCTCGGCGGCGGAATTCTCCTTCTGGCTCGCCATGCCGACCATGGTGGGCGCGTTCGCCTACGACCTTTACAAGGACGGCGCGCAAATGACCGCGAATAACTTGCTGCTCGTCGCGGTCGGGTTCGTCACCTCGTTCATTTTCGGCTGGATCGTCGTCAAGACGTTCCTCGGCTATGTCGCCAAGCACGGCTTCGGCCTGTTCGTGTGGTGGCGGGTGATCGTCGGCACGCTCGGCCTGATCGGC
>JAEULX010000059.1 GCA_016793685.1 Bradyrhizobiaceae bacterium | reverse complement strand
TCGACCTTCTCGTATTCGCCCCGCACCGGACTCTTGGCGATGAGCGCCTTGCGCTCCTCCGGCGTCACCGGCCCGACCCGCGCCGCCGGCGGACGGATCAGCGTGCGCTCGACCATCGAGGGCGCGCCATTGCCTTCGAGGAAGGAGACGAGCGCCTCGCCCTTGCCCAACTCGGTGATGGCGCGCGCGGTATCGAGATCGGGATTGGGCCGGAAGGTTTCAGCCGCTGCCCTCACCGCCTTCTGATCGCGCGGGGTGAAGGCGCGGAGCGCGTGCTGGACGCGATTGCCGAGTTGGGAAAGCACCTTGTCGGGCACGTCGAGCGGGTTCTGGGTGACGAAATAGATGCCGACGCCCTTCGAGCGGATGAGACGCACGACCTGCTCGATCTTGTCGAGCAGCGCCTTCGGCGCCTCGTTGAACAGGAGATGCGCCTCGTCGAAGAAAAACACCAGCTTCGGCTTGTCGGGATCCCCGATTTCCGGAAGCTGCTCGAACAGTTCGGCGATCAGCCACAACAAGAACGTCGCGTAAAGTCGTGGGCTCTCCATCAATTTGTCGGCGGCAAGGATATTGATGCGGCCCCGCCCCCTGCCGTCCGTCGCGATGAAATCGGACAGGTCGAGTTGCGGCATGCCGAAGAACTTCTCGCCGCCCTGGTTCTCCACCACCAGAAGCTCGCGCTGGACGGCGCCGATCGTGGCGGGCGCGACGTTGCCGTAGCGCGCACCGATCGACTTCGCGTTCTCGCCGAGATAGCCGAGCAATTCCCGCAGATTTTCCAGGTCGATGAGACCTTTGTGCGGATCATCCGGATCGCCGGCCTCGCCGACCACGCGGAAGGCGATGTTGATCACCCCTTCCTGCACGTCGTTGAGATCGAGCATCCGGGTGAGCAGCAGCGGTCCCATGTCGTGGACGGTGGCGCGGATCGGATGGCCCTGCGCGCCGAACAGATCCCAGAAAACGACGGGAAACTGGTCAGGCTCATAGTCGAAGCCCATGTCCTTCGCGCGTTTGACGAAGGCCTCTTTTCTTTCGCCCATCGCGGCGACGCCGGAGAGGTCGCCCTTCACGTCCGCTGCGAAGACGGGAACGCCGGCGCGCGAAAACCCTTCGGCAAGCGTCTGCAAAGTCACGGTCTTGCCGGTGCCGGTTGCACCCGTGATCAGCCCATGCCGGTTGCCGAAGGCAAGCGTGAGCATTTCCGGTTTTTGACTTAGTCCAACAAAGATCTTGCCGTCCTGATCGAGGCTCGTCATCGCGTCTCTCGCGCCGAGGTGGATCTATTGTTGCTGCACCGACCATTTGCGAATGCGACGCGAAAATACCATGCGGCTAGATCGCCTGCGAGCAGTCCCGTCCGCAGCCAATCCGCATGAGTCGCCCGTCCGCCATCCAAATCGTTGCGCACTCGCAACACAGGTTTCGGAACATACGGCCCAGCGATCGTGGCGTCTTTGTGTTTCGCCGCGTTAGTGCCAAGATGCTCAGCGCGATCGGCGGTCGTGAGGGGGCCCATGAGCGAGGTCGTCAGCTGCATCGTCGCAATTTTCGGCGTCGAGCCGAATCGCGCGGCGCAACAGCCGACAGCCATTTGCCCGCTCACATTTTGCACCGCCGGTGCATTGCATCGCCTGCCGCCTAGTCCACGCGTATCACCCGAAGCTCGCGTTTAGAGAGGAGACGACCGTGTCATACTCTATCGCCGAGCTCGACTCGCTCAAGCCCGGGATTGCCACCAAGTTCCGGTCTTTTGGCATCCGCACCACCAGCAAACTGCTGGAGGCGGCGAAAGATCCCAAAGGACGGCAGGAACTCGCCGAACGAACCGGCTTGAGTCCGCAATGCCTGTTGCGCTTCGCCAACTACGCCGACAAGATGCGGATCAAGGGCATCGGCGAGGATTACGCCGAACTGCTCGAGGCGGCGGGCGTCGACACGGTGCGGGAGTTGAAGTACCGCAACCCGGCCAATCTCGCCAAACGCATGGCCGAGGTGAACAAGCAACTCAAGCTCGTCCGCGCTCTGCCCTCCGAGAAGGTGGTGCTGCGCTGGATCGAAACCGCGAAAAAACTGCCGATCAAGATCAGCTATTGACCGCGCGTCTAGTAACCGCGCGTCTTGGGGTCAGCGGCGTTCCCTCGAGGATAGCGGCTTGACAGCGGATCGGACGCCGCGCAAAGCCCCCTTCCATAATGATTACCGATAAATCCTCGCCAGTGAGCGAAGCGCCCGGACGGGCGGCATTGACCGCTCTGTTTCGCCGTGCGCGGCCGCTGATCATGGGCGTCCTCAATGTCACGCCCGACTCTTTCTCGGATGGTGGGAAATTTCTCGATCCTGGCCAGGCGCTCGAACAAGCGCGCCGCCTGATGGCCGAGGGAGCGGACCTCATCGACATCGGAGCCGAGTCGACGCGCCCGTATGGGGGAGCGGCGCCGGTGCCCGCCGACGAGGAACTGCGGCGGCTCGCCCCGGTGCTGCCCTCCGTCGTGTCGCTCGGCCTGCCGGTGTCGATCGATACGATGAAGGCCGACGTCGCGGCCTGGGCGCTCGACTTGGGCGCCGCCATCGTCAACGATGTGTGGGGCCTTCAGCGCGATCCGGACATGGCCCGCGTCGTCGCGACCGGGAGTGCGATGACGGTCGTCATGCATAACCGGACGCACGCGGACCCGGCGATCGACATCCTGGCCGATATCGAGGCCTTCTTCGATCGCTCGCTGGAGATCGCGGCCAAGGCCGGGATCGGCCGCGACCGCATCATACTCGATCCGGGGATCGGCTTCGGCAAGACAGCCGAACAGAGCATCGCCGTGCTCGCCCGGCTCGACCGGCTGACGTCATTCGGACTGCCGCTGCTCGTCGGCGCCTCGCGCAAGCGCTTCATCGATTGGGTCTCGCCCGCCGAGCCGCAGGCCCGCCTTGGGGGGTCGATCGCCGCTCACCTCATCGCTGCCGAGAACGGCGCGGCGATCATCCGCACCCACGACGTCGCGCCCACCATCCAGGCGCTGCGGGTGGCGCAGGCAATCCGGAGCCGGCGATGAGCGGCGACCGTGACCATATTTTCATCACCGGCCTTGCGATCCATGCCTACCACGGCGTGATGGAGCACGAAGGCACCGTCGGCCAGACATTCCTGCTCGACCTGGAACTCGCCATCGATCTCACCGAAGCCTCGCGGTCCGACCGGATCGCCAGCACGGTGTCCTATAACGAGGTGGTGGACTGCGTCAGCCGGGCCTTCTGCGCCGACCGCTTCCGGCTGGTGGAAGCGGCGGCCGGGGCGGTCGCGGAAGCCATCCTCGCGCATTTTCCCCGCATTACGCGGGTCCGCGTCACCGTGCACAAGCCCCATGCGCCGGTCGCCGCCACCTTCACCGATGTCGGCGTCTCGATCGAGCGGCAGCGGCATGGCTGAGGCCATCCTGTCGCTCGGGGGCAATATCGGCCCGGCCCGCGAGACGATTGACCGTGCGGTGAAAGTCCTTTGCGACGGCGAGCGCGTCCGCCTTCTCGCCCGGTCATCGGACTATCGCAGCGCGCCCTGGGGCGTTATCGACCAGCCCCCCTTCGTCAATCTGTGCCTGATCGTCGCGACCACGCTTTCCGCGCGCGCCCTGCTCGCGCGCGCCCAGGCGACCGAGACGGCGCTCGGACGCAATCGAGAGAGCGAGCGCCGGTGGGGACCGCGGGTGATCGACATCGATGTCATTGCTTATGACAACCTCGTGATCACTGAGGCTGATTTCGCCCTGCCCCATCCTCACGCGCTCGAACGGGCCTTCGTGCTCATGCCCCTGGACGAGATCGCCCCCGATCGAACGATCGGGGGGGTGACGGTGCGGGAAGCATTGGCGCGTCTGGATATTAACGGCGTC
>JAEULX010000187.1 GCA_016793685.1 Bradyrhizobiaceae bacterium | reverse complement strand
GGTGATCGACCTGTTCGAGCAGCTGATGCGGGGCGACATCGCCGCCGCGCTGACCGAGCTGCGCGACCAATACGATAGCGGCGCCGATCCGCTGATCGTGCTCACCGATCTTGCCGAGTTCACGCATTTCGTCACCCGGGTCAAAGCCGTGCCGACGGTCGCCGAGGACCGCTCGCTTCCCGAGGCCGAGCGATTGCGCGGCCGCGCGCTCGCTGCGGCCCTGTCCATGCGCACGCTGTCGCGGGCGTGGCAGATGCTGTTCAAGGGGCTCGCCGAGGTCGGCGGGGCGGCAAAGCCGATCGCCGCCGCCGAAATGGTGCTGGTGCGCATCGCCTATGCCGCCGACCTGCCGACCCCGGACGAGGTGATCCGCACGCTGGCGAAGGATACGGCGAGCGCGGGCGGCGAGCCTGCTCCGTCCCGCGAACGCGCGCGCGCCCCCGGCGGAGCCTCGCCGTCGCCGGCCTCGCGCGCCGAACTTGCGCCGCCACCGCTTGCGCCGCCACCGCGCGGCGTCGCTCAGCCCTCGGCCGCGGCACGCGCGACGGCGCCCGCGCGTGAGCCGCGGGCAGCTCTCGCCGCGGACCCTGCCGCGCCCGCGCCGCGCCCGATCGCAAGCTTCGTCGAGCTGATCGCGCTCGCGGCCGAACGTCGCGACCTCACCCTCAAGGCCGCGCTGGAACGCGACGTGCGGCTCGTGCGCTTCGAGGACGGCAAGCTCGAAGTCGCCCTCGAACCCAGCGCCTCCAAGGCATTGATCGGCGATCTCGCGCGCAAGCTGGGCGAATTGACCAACCGGCGTTGGATGGTGGTGCTCTCGGCCGAACAGGGCGAGCCGCCGGTCAGGGCACAGCTGCAGGCGCGCCAGGCCGAGCTGGAGCGCGGGGTGCAAGCCGACCCGCTGGTGCAGAGCGTGCTCGCGCGCTTTCCCGGCGCGGAAATCGTCGCGGTCCGCTCCCGCGCAGGCGAAGAGGGGGGGCTTCCGCCGGTTGCGGAAGCCGACGACGCGCTGCCCGAGCCCGCGAACGAAGACGAGACGTCCGCCTTCGGCGCGCACGCCCGCTCGGACGATATCGATGACAACGCTTGAGCCTTAGGTGCTCGGGGATTTAACCACGCGTGGCGCCGACGCCGAAGCCCGCGCATGCCGAAGGGGATTGCCATGGCTAATTTTCTGGGCCTGATGAAACAGGCGGCCGAGCTCAAGACCAAGATGGAGGCGATGCAGGCCGAGCTGGATCAGATCGAGGTCGAGGGGTCCTCGGGCGGTAATCTCGTCACCGTGAAAATCAACGCCAAGGGCGAGTTGAAGGCGGTCTCGATCGATCCCTCGCTGATGAAGCCGGACGAAAAGGAGATCGTCGAGGATTTGCTCGTCGCCGCGCATGCGGAGGCGCGGCGCAAAGCCGAAACGCTGCTGCAGGAGAAGATGCAGGCGCTGACCGGCGGGCTCCCCCTCCCGCCCGGCATGAAGCTGTTCTGAGCCGGCGGGTCCACACGGATGCCCGCCTGCGCGCGGACAAGCTGAATTGTCTCGACCCATGGATTTACCCCGACGATCCGATTGCGCTGACCCGTGCCGCGGCGACTGCCTCAGAAGCGCTGCGAGAGAGCCCTAGCGTGCCCACGGCCGTTGCCGGACCCGAGATCGAGCGGCTCATCCAGCTGCTCGCGCGCCTGCCGGGCCTCGGCCCGCGCTCGGCGCGCCGTGCGGCGCTGCATCTGATCAAGAAGCGCGACCTCTTGATGGCGCCGCTCGCGGCGGCGTTGCAGAGCGCGATGGAGAAGATCGCGATCTGCCGGATTTGCGGCAATCTCGATACGCAGAATCCTTGCGCCGTGTGCAGCGATCCGCGGCGCGATCCGTCGATCATCATCGTTGTCGCCGACGTGGCCGATCTGTGGGCGCTCGAGCGCGCGCACGCCGTCGATGCGCGCTACCATGTGCTGGGCGGCACGCTCTCGCCGCTCGACGGCGTCGGACCCGAGGACCTGTCGATCGAGGCCCTGATCACCCGCGCCCATGCTCCCGAGGTCAAGGAAGTCATTCTCGCGCTCAATGCGACCGTCGACGGCCAGACCACCGCCCATTACATCACCGACCTTCTCGCCGGCGCCGGCGTGAAGGCGACGGGCCTCGCCCATGGCGTGCCGGTCGGCGGCGAACTCGACTATCTCGACGAAGGCACCCTCACCGCGGCCATCCGCAGCCGTACGCCGTTCTAAGGTATTTTTTGCGGAGCGCATATTTGCCGCGACGGGGCGGCCGTGGTTGGCTTTCCCCCGCAAAAAAGCCGTTTTCAGAACAACTTGGCCATCGATTTATCCTTGTGTGCCCGTATAGTTAGGCTATGAACGGCGTTTGGTCAGGATTCGCGCACGCCGCGCGTACGAGCGCCGGGACTTGGGCTGCGGGGCAGCGGGCATGACGCCGACACGGGTTGGAATTGCGGGCCTCGGCGCCATCGGCCGGACGGTCGTGCGTGCGCTTGCGCAAGGCATGCGGGGCCTGGAACTCGCCTGCGTCGCCGCACGCGACCCGGTCAAGGCACGCGCCTGGCTCGATCAGGAGGGAATCGCCTGCCCGATCGTCAAGTTCGAGGCGATGCCCTCGCATGCCGACCTGCTGGTCGAATGCGCACCCGCAACGCTGCTGCAGGACATCTGCCTGCCGATGCTCTCGGCGCGCAAGCCGGTGATGGTGCTGAGCGCCGGCGCGCTCCTCACCTATCCCGACTTGATCGAACTCGCCGAACACAAGGGCGGCCAGATCATCATCCCGACCGGCGCGCTCATCGGTCTCGACGCGGTTGTCGCGGCGGCGCGGGGTGAAATCCATTCGGTACGCATGGTGACGCGCAAGCCGCCGGCCGGGCTCGCCGGCGCACCCTATCTCGCCGAGCACAATATTGCGGTCGAGGGATTGACCGAGGCGGTCCGCGTGTTTTCGGGCACGGCGCGCGAGGCGGCGGCGGGCTTCCCTGCCAACGTCAACGTGGTCGCCGCGCTCTCGTTTGCGGGCATCGGTCCCGACCGGACCATGATCGAAATCTGGGCCGACCCGGCGGTGACGCGCAATTGCCACTCGATCGAGGTCGATTCCGATTCGGCGCGCTTCTCGATGACGATCGAAAGCATCCCGTCGGAGAATCCGCGCACCGGCCGCATCACCGCGCTGTCGGTGCTTGCCGCGCTGGAAAAAATCCACGCCCCGCTGCGCGTCGGCACCTGATTCTAAAGAGCGGCCCCGCCCTGCCCGCTTTCGGCGTCCATGCCGAGACCGTAGGCCGCTTTCAGTAGCGCTCGGGCGTCATGATGCGCAGGTTCGGCTGGGTACCCTGGCTGCGCCGCCGCGAGCGCGATTCCGACGGACGCTGCTCCGTCGAACCCGAGTCCGACGAGCGCGAACGCGACGAGCGTTCCGGCGGCGGTTCGCGCGGCGTGGTGATCAAGCCCAGTTTCCGCATCGCCGATTCCGCTGCGCGTTCGCCCGACTGCCAGGCGCCGCCGACCGTGCCCCACAAGGTTTCGTGCACCGCCTCGCCGGCGAACCAGATGCGATCGCGGAACGGCTCCATCAGCGCGACGCGCGAGGGCTGTCCGCCCGGAGAGGCGGCGGAAAATGCGCCGAGCGCAAACGGCTGTTCGTTCCAGCGCGTCGCATAGACCTTGCTCACCGCGCGCTTGATTTCGGCGCCGTACGTGTTGGCGAGCCAGTCCATGGCGAAGGCGACCATCTCCTTCTCGCCCTTGCCGGAAAGCTCGCGACCGAACTTGCCGGCGACTTCGACCATGCACAGCTGCGTCCCCGACACATTGGCGAGAATGGCCGCCGTGCGGGCGCTGTCCGATTTCTCGTAGATGAGATCGTCGGCCTGCCCACCGAAGGGATGCCCCTCCATCTGGAGGATCACGTGGTCGTAGCTGCCGAGCCGTAGCCGGCTGAACGCGTCGTCGTAGCGCCGCGGCAGTTCCGGATCGAACCTGATCTTGTTGGCGGCGAGAACATTGGTCGAGGCGGTCACGATCACGGCCCGGCCGACGAACGCTCCGTGCGCCGTCTCCACCGTGACCCGGCCGCGCTGCCAGGTTTCGATTCGCTTCACCGGCGTCGAAAGCCGGATGGGAACGCCTTCGGCAAGAACCGCGAGCAAGGTGCCGTAGCCTTCGCGGCAGAACGCGTCCTTGTCGCGCTCCAGCGACTTCGAGAAGTCGACCGCCGAGACTTCGCTCAGTTCCTTGGCGCAGCTGAACGGGCCGAGCACGAATTCCACCGTGTCGCGCCATTCCCCCAGGTCATTCGGCAACGCCTGCTCGCATGACATGTCGGCCCGCCCGCGCGCGGCATCGTTGATCGCGCGGTTCGCCCGCACCAGCACGGAGAGGAAGTCCTCGACCTCGCTCTCGCGCGCATAGCGTCGCCCCATGCGGATTTTCTGCCCGGGCGGCGCGGGATAGACGTTGAGGCCCGTGGCCTTGGCGAGATTGATCAGCGGGTTGACGTCCACGGCATGCATCCAGTGGGCGCCGAGATCGAGGGGAACGCCGAACAAGCGCGCGTCGGTGATGCAGCGTCCGCCGACCCGATCGGACGCTTCGATCACCACGACGCGCCGCTTGGCTGCAAGGACGCGGCGCGCCGCGGCTATGCCTGCCGCCCCCGCCCCGACGACGATGACGTCGACATCGCCCGAGCCTTGCGCCGAAGCCCAGGTCGGCGCCGAGGCGACCGCAGCGGCGCCGGCGAGAAACGAACGGCGGTTCAATGGCGGCATGGCAAAGACGTTCCTTCGTGACGGGGACAACTTGCCGCAACGACGCCGCATCCGCAAATCGCGGCGGCGTCGCGCGCAGCGTGAAGACGGCGGCGGCCCTGCCCGATTGCGCCAGCCTGCTTGTAGCGGCCGGTGCGGACCCTTACCTCATACGCCGCAAAACGCGCGAGGTCCCGATGCTCCAAGATGCATACAACGCTCTGTCGCAGATGCTGTCGCCGCCATTTCGGACGGTGCTGTTCAGATCGGCAGGGCTTGCGCTCCTGCTGGTGGCCCTGATGGGGATCGGCCTGTATTGGATGCTGAGCTGGCTCGGCGGCGAGGGCTTGGCTTGGATGGAGGGTGCGATCGGCCCGTCCGCGCACGGCCCCATCGAGGTGCTCAGGTTGATCGCCGCGATCGCCGTCGGGCTGGGCCTTGCCGTCGGTGCGATGTTCCTGATGCCTGCGGTCACGTCGCTGGTGGCTGGATTGTTCGCCGACGACATCGCCGCCGAAGTCGAATCCACGTACTACCCGGACGACCCGCCCGGCGTTCCCGTCCCGCTCGGCTATGCGCTCGTCGAAGCGGTCAAGACGGCCCTGCTCGCGCTCGCGATCTATCTCTGCTGCCTGCCCTTCCTGCTCGTCGCGGGCCTGGGCGCCGTCGTGTTCTTTCTCGCCACCGCCTATCTTCTCGGCCGCGAATATTTCCTCATCGCGGCGCTCCGGCAGCACCCGATACCGGCCGCGAGGGCCTTGTGGCATGCGCGCCGGTGGGAGATTTTTTCCGCGGGGCTGCTGATCGCGGCCTTCGTGCTGATTCCGATCGTCAATCTCGCAACGCCGCTGTTTGCAACCGCCTTCATGGTCCATGTGCACAAGCGTCTCACCGCCGAGCCCGGACGCCCGGTCGAGTCGGCCGTCTAGATCGACGGGGAACACCGGACCGATTGGCCCACAAGGCCGCCGCAGGCCGGCCGGAGGCGGCGACGAAATGCGCCCGGGGCACCCGCTCATTGCGGCCGCTTGACCGTGCGCACGAAGCCCCAGCCGGCGACCAAGGCAAGAGCGGTCGATACCAGCGTGTTGTAACCGGCAAGCGACAGACCGAGGAAACGCCACATCACTTCATCGCAGCGCACAACCACCGCCGTCTGTATCTGCTTGAGCAGGTTGGCCCCCGCCGCGCCGAAACTTTGAATTTCCCCGGTGCAGTCAGCCGGGCCACGCCACCATTTCCATTCGACGCCGGAATGGTAGAGGCCGATGCCCGCGGTGGTCAGCAGCGTCAAGGCGAGCACCCCCAGTCCGAGCGCCACCACCGTGCGGGGCGCTCCTTTCGCCGCGGCCACGGCGACGACAAGCCCGAGCGGCACGGCGACATAGTGCGGAATCCGTTGCTCGAGGCACAGCGGGCAAGGCGGAATCTTCAGCAGGTATTGGAAGATGTACGCGCCGACGATCATCGCGGCCGAGCCCGCAGCGACGATGGCGGCGGCGCGGATGGCGGGCACGCGCCATGCTTGGCTCGACCAGTCGGCCGAGGTCATGGGCAGTCTCGATTCAGCCGAGCCGACGGTCATGCGATCACGCTCCGGCAATGGACGGCAAAGCCAAACGACGCGCCCCGTGTTTCGGCCGATAAATGCAGCGAGATTGCGGCCAGCAACCGGCCCAAGGGCGGCGAGCGAAGAAGCAGCGGCACATTAGCGTCCACGCAGTCGAAAACTGCAATGAAAACGCTCCAATTCTGTGGTTTGCTTGTGGCATATTGATCGCTCAGAGATCTTAGTCGCAACCGATTCGGCGGAAACGCAATCCATGCAATCCGAACGCGACATCGACCCATTCCAAGTGTCCTCGCCCCGCATCTACTTGGTTCGGATGCTGACTTTTCTCACTCTCGGCGCCCTCCTGGTCATCATTTTGCACCGCCAGATCTGGGCGGCGTTCCTCGCCAATCCCGGCTTGAACGGGTTGATCATCGGCGTCCTGCTGATCGGCATCCTCCTGTCGTTCCGCCAGGTCCTTCGGCTGTTTCCCGAGGTCGCCTGGGTGAACGGATTCCGCCTCGCCGATCCGGGCATAGCGGTCGAACGTTCGCCCTCTCTGCTGGCGCCCATGGCGGTGATACTGGGCGACCGCAGGGGCGGCATGGCGTTGTCGACGACGGCGATGCGGGGCATTCTCGATTCGATCGCCAACCGGCTCGACGAGGCGCGCGACACCTCGCGCTACATGACCGGCCTCCTGGTCTTTCTCGGCCTGCTCGGCACCTTCTGGGGCCTGATCGAAACCGTCGGGTCGGTCGGCAAGGTCATCGAAGGCTTGAAGGTCGGCGGCGACGCCGCGGCGATGTTCGATTCCCTCAGGGAGGGTCTTGCCGCGCCGCTCGGCGGCATGGGCATTTCCTTCTCCTCATCGCTGTTCGGCCTCGCGGGGTCGCTGGTGCTTGGCTTCCTCGATCTGCAGACGAGCCAGGCGCAGAATCGCTTCTACACCGAGCTCGAGGACTGGCTCGCGACCACGGTGCGCGACCGCGGCGTGGAGATCAGGCCCGGCCAGCCCGTGGCGGCGATGGGCAGCGAGGTGCGCATCGCGCTCGACCGGCTGCGTGAGACGATCGGCGAGACGGGCTCCAACAAGGCCGCCACCAACGCCATGGCCAATCTCGCGGAAGCTATTCAGGGATTGGTTCACCACATGCGGAACGAGCAGCAGATGCTGCGCGACTGGGTCGAGGGCCAGGCGCAGCAGCAGCGCGAAGTGCGGCGGCTGCTCGAAGTCCTGACGCGCGAACGGGCGAGGACGTGAGATGCCGCTGGCCCGCTCCCGCCGCGACCGCGGGGTCGACTATTGGCCGGGCTTCGTCGATGCGCTGTCGACGCTCGTTCTCGGCATCATCTTCCTGCTCACGGTCTTCGTGGTGGTGCAGTTCTTCCTGTCGCAGGAAGTGGCCGGCAAGGACACCGCGCTTGCGCGCCTCAACGCGCAGATCGCCCAGCTCACCGACATGCTGTCGCTGGAAAAGGTCGGCAAGTCCAACCTCGAAGACGAGCTTGCGCGCCTGCAGGCAAGCCTCGCCGGCGCCGAGAGCGAGCGCGACCGTCTCAAGGCCGGGGCCGGGCCCGGCGGCCTGCAGGATCAGCTCGGCTCCGCCCAGGGCAAAGTAACCGAACTCAGCGGCGCGCTCGACGCGGAGAAACGCGCAACCGCCCGCGTGCTTGCTCAGGTGGAATTGCTCAATCAGCAGATCGTGGCGCTGCGGCGGCAGCTCGGCGCGCTGGAAACCGCGTTGCAGGCCGCCGAGAGCAAAGACAAAGACTCCCAGACGCGGATCGCCGATCTCGGCCAGAGGCTCAATGTCGCGCTCGCGCAACGGGTGCAGGAACTCGCGCGCTATCGTTCGGATTTTTTCGGCCGCCTGCGCACGATCCTCGGCAATCGTCCCGAGATCCGCGTCGTCGGCGACCGCTTTGTTTTCCAATCGGAAATCCTGTTCGATTCGGCGCAATCGCAACTGCGGCCGGAGGGCCGCGATGAACTCGACAAGCTCGCTGCGGCGCTGATCGATCTGGAAAAACGGATTCCGCCGGACATCCCCTGGGTGCTGCGAGTCGACGGCCATACCGATATCCGCCCGATCTCCAATCCGCAGTTCCCGTCCAACTGGGCGCTCTCAGCCGCTCGCGCGATTTCGGTCGTGCAGTTTCTCGTCAGCAAGGGCGTATCGCCGCAACACCTGGTCGCTGCCGGCTTCGGCGAATATCAGCCGCTCGACCCCGACCGCACGGAAGAGGCGTTCCAGCGCAACCGCCGGCTCGAGCTGAAGCTGACCGAGCGGTAAGGGACTATCTACGCGCGCGGGACGGCCGGGCTTAATCAGGCGGAACGAAGTACGGAACGAAGTCGAGGCCCTTGCCGCGCCGCGGGAGAGCGGTGATCATGCGCCGGGGGGCCCGCCGGCATGCTCAAGCATTTCACCGTTCGCCATTACCAACGAGACGACGAGGACGCCGCGATCGATCTGTGGCGGCGCACCTGGCAGGCGGCCTACCCCGCCTTCGATTTTACCGCGCGCCTTCCCTGGTGGCGCGAACGCTGGCGGACCGAGCTCGTTCCGATGTCGGCGATCACCGTCGCCGAGACCGACGGCAAGCTGGTCGGCTTCGTCACCATCGAGGAGACCGGCTATCTCGACCAGATCGTCGTCGCGCCGGAAGTCTGGGGGTC
>JAEULX010000217.1 GCA_016793685.1 Bradyrhizobiaceae bacterium | reverse complement strand
GCGCGAGCAGCCGCAGAAGCCGTTGCCGCCGATCCGGCGCACCGTTCCCTTGAAGTGGATTTCGATGTCGTCCCAGTAGGCGAAATTGTCGACGATCGCCTGGTAGCTCTCCCGGTCATAGGCCTCGAAGGCCGCCAGCGTCTCGTCGGAGAACACCACGCCGAAGCCGAAGGTGTCGTCCGGACGGTTGCGCTCGAATACGGTGATCTCGGCGTCCGGGCGGTCCTTCTTCATCAGGATCGCGAGATAGAGCCCGGCGGGCCCGCCGCCGATCACATCGACCTTCATGCCTGTCTCCCGGCCAGAGGCTGGACGGAACCGTGGCCCGCGCGCGGTGATGGTTCCGTCCGGCCGCGCTTGAGATATAGTATGTGAAGAGCAACGATTGGGCTCGGCAAGTGGATTCGCCCATCGGAGTGCATCGTTCGTGACCGCGATAGACGACGACGCTTACCCACCGCTCCACCCGTCCGCGCATGTCGATACCTTCGCGCGCGACAACTTGCCGCCCCGCGCCCAGTGGCCGGATTTCATCTTCCGCTTCCCCGAGCTGCAGTATCCCTCCCGCGTCAATTGCGCGGTCGAGCTGGTCGACCGTTGGATCGCCAAGGGGCATGGGGATCGGCTCTGCCTCGTATCCGCAGCCGAATCCCTGACCTATGCCGCCTTCGCCGAGCGGGTTAACCGCATCGCCAACGTGCTGACGCGCGACCTCGGTTTCGTACCCGGCAACCGCGTGCTGCTGCGCGGACCCAACAACCCGACCATGGTCGCGGCCTATTTCGCAGTGCTCAAAGCGGGCGGCGTGGCCGTGGCGACGATGCCGCTGCTGCGCGCGAAGGAAATCGCGTTTCCCGTCATAAAAGCGCAGATCAGGTTCGCGCTGTGCGACGCCCGGTACGCCGACGAGATGGGGAAGGCGAAAGCGGCGTGCCCCGAGCTCGAACGCGTCGTTTACTGGGGCGACGGCGCGGAGGGCTCGCTCGAACGCCTCATGGCTCAGCCGGGCTACGCCGAGTTTGCCGCCTGCGACACCGCGAGCGACGACGTTTGCCTGATCGCGTTTACCTCGGGCACCACCGGCGAGCCGAAAGGCACGATGCATTTCCACCGCGACATGCTCGTGGTCGGCGACACTTATGGCCGCTACGTCTTGCGCGCGGCCGCCGAGGACCGGTTCATCAGCACCGCTCCGATCGCCTTCACCTTCGGGCTGGGCGGGATCGCCCTGTTTCCCATGCGCATCGGCGCGGCCTCGATCCTGATCGAAAAGACGACGCCCGCCGACCTCATGACGGCGATTGCACAGTTCAAAGCGACGGTGTGCTTCACCGCGCCCACCGCATACCGCGCGATGCTCCCGCTGCTCGCCGAGCACGATTTGTCATCGGTGCGCAAATGCGTGTCCGCCGGCGAAACGCTGTCCAAGGCGACCTATGAAGCCTGGCGCGACGCCACCGGCATCAAGGTCATGGACGGCATCGGCGCGACCGAAATGCTGCATATCTTCATCGGCTCGCCGGAGGATTCGTCGCGTCCGGGCTCGACCGGCCGGCCGGTGCCCGGCTACGAGGCGCGCATTGTCGACGAGGAGGGGCGCGAGGTTCCGCCCGGTACGATCGGACGGCTCGCGGTGCGCGGGCCGACCGGCTGCCGCTATCTCGCCGATCCGCGCCAGCAACGCTACGTGCAGAACGGCTGGAATGTGACAGGCGACGCCTATCTCATGGACGCGTACAGCTATTTCTGGTTCCAGGCGCGGTCCGACGACATGATCGTGTCGGCGGGATACAACATCGCCGGACCGGAGGTGGAGGCGGCTTTGCTGTCCCATCCGGCGGTCGCCGAATGCGGCGTCGTCGGCGCACCCGACGAGGAGCGCGGACAGATTGTCACGGCTTACGTCGTCCTGCAGCCCGGCGCGGCGAAAAGCAGCCTCGCCAAGACCGGTGGTGAGGCCGTGCTGACCAAGGAACTGCAGGACCACGTCAAGGCGACGATCGCGCCCTACAAATACCCGCGCCGGATCATTTTCGTGGACGAACTGCCGAAGACGCTGACCGGCAAGCTGCAGCGCTTTGCGCTGCGGCGCCTCGCGGTCGGAATGTGAACGCCGCCGAGCCCGGCGCGACGGCCGTTCGCGCGGACGCATAGCCGGTTGGAGCTAGCCTGCGGCCAATTGGCTTTGTCGTACTGGTGCTTTCGTCGGCGAACACGAATCCATCAGGCGCGAACGAGCCGCACCTCGGTGGCGGGTCCGTTGCGGATTGTCTGATAGACGACGCAGTAGCGTTCGGTCAGCTTCAGCAGCTGGTCGAGCTGCTCCTGCGGGGCGTCGGTATCGACCTCAAACGTTAACCTTATTTGCGAAAACCCGACCGGGGCATCCTTGGCGACGCCGAGCGTGCCGCGAAAGTCGAGGTCGCCCTCGGCGCTGACGACGCCCGACCGCAACGGAATGGCAAGCGCCGTCGCCACCGCCTTGAGGGTGACGCCGGCGCAAGCGACCAGCGCTTCGAGCAGCATGTCCCCCGAACAGAGTTCCAGTCCGGTTCCGCCGGACGCCGGATGCAGGCCGGCGACCGCAAGCGCCCGGCCGGTCTCGACTTTGCAAGCAATATTAGCCTCGTCGAGCTGTCCTTTTGCGCGCAGCGTGATAAAGGCGGTTCCCGGATCGGCCTTGTAACGCTCCTTGATCGGCGCCTGCAGGGCGCGCAATGCGGCGGCATCCATTATCGGGGGCTCCTTGGTCCGGCACGGTCGTGCGTCGAAAGGATCAGTACAAAGGAAGCCCCCCCAGGCACAAGCGGGGACCGCCGTCGCTGCTTGTCCGCTAAAGCCGACCGCATCGACGCTTGCGCGCTAAACTGTTATGATAGCCACAAATTTGAATGGTGGCCTCACATTCGGCCACTTTTCGATGTGATCAGTAAAGCTGCGGGGCCGATCGCGCTTTGACTGACGGTGGCGGGGTCGGACGCCGGACCCACAAAGGCATGGGCGGCCGTGCCGGCCGCTGGGCTCTCGGGCGGGGGCTGCCAGACAATACGGGGTGTGTGTTGCTGATGCGACCTTGTCCGCAAGCTGCTTGTTGATGCTCGGGTTCGAGGTTCGAACATCATGAAAGAGCAGTTCGCCGACATCAAAGCTGCGAAAGTCCGAGCCGCTGCGCCGAGTTGTGAATTTCTCGCCGGCGGAGGGGAGATGGGCGCGTTGATGCGCGCACATGACTGGACCCGTTCGCCGCTCGGCCAGCCGGAACAATGGCCTGACGCGCTGAAAATGGCGGTCAGCATTTGCCTCAACTCGCGGTTCCCCATGCTCTTGTGGTGGGGGCCGGAGTTCGTAATGGTTTACAACGACGCCTACCGGCCGATTCTCGGGATGACCAAGCATCCCATGAGTCTGGGCGCGCGCGGGCGCGACATCTATCCGGAAATCTGGGCCATCATCGGCCCGCAGCTCGCGAGCATCTGGCGCGGCGAGGCGACCTGGTCGCACGATCTGCTGCTTCCCGTCGATCGCAACAACTACCTGGAAGAAGCCTACTTCACCTATTCGTACAGCCCGATTAAACACCCGGACGGGCGGATTGGCGGCGTGTTCACCGCCGTCACCGAGACGACCGACCGGGTCTTGAGCGAACGCCGGCTGCGCATCCTGCGCGAACTGGCGTCGCAGAACACGGAGACGCGCGGCGTCGAAAGCGCCTGCCAGGCTGCGATCCACGTGCTCGGCGCCTACAATCCCGACATTCCTTTTGCCCTCCTTTATCTTCTCGACGAAGAAACCGGGCGCATTCGCGCCATCGGATCCACGGGCCTGCCTTACGATAAATTCCCCGTCGAGGTCGCCTTGCACGGCGACGATCCATGGAACGTCAGCCGCGTCGTCCGCACCGGCGAGGCGATCCTTCTGTATGATCTCGCGAGCCGCTTCGGCCTGCTTCCCGGCGGCACATGGCCCGAGCCGACCAATCGGGCGCTGGTGTTGCCGGTGGCCAAGCTCGGAACGGTGGCGTCGGCCGGAGCGCTGGTCCTGGGGGTCAACCCGCGGCGCGCGCTCGATGACGACTATCGCGGTTTCTTCGATCTTGTCGCCGGGCATCTCGCCACCGCCATCTCCAACGCTCGCGCCTATACCGAGAGCCTTGACGCGCTGCGCTTGAGCGAAGCGCGGTTTCGCGATTTCGCCGATTCCGCCCCGGTGATGATCTGGGTTGCGGATGCCAGCACCAAATGCACCTGGTTCAACCGTCCTTGGCTCGCGTTCACCGGACGCGAAATGGAGGGTGAGCTGGGCGATGGATGGTTCGAGAACGTCCATCCGGAGGACAGCGCCCGCTGCCGCAACACCTATCGCTCCGCCTTCGAGCGTCACGAGCCGTTCCGTCTCGGCTTTCGCCTGCGCCGGCATGACGGCGAATGGCGCCACGTCGACAATACCGGCGTTCCGCATTACGCCACCGACGGCGCCTTCATCGGTTTCATCGGTTCCTGCGTCGACGTAACCGACGCGCGGCGGTGGGAGGCGGCGCTGCGCCGCAGCCGCGAGGAACTGCTCCGCCTCAACGAAACGCTCGAGCTTCGCGTCGCCGAACGCACCAAAGATCTGGCCGCGACCAACCGCCAGCTCCTCGCCCAGATCGAGGAGCGCGAGAAGGTGGAGAGCACGTTGCGGCAGATGCAGCGGCTCGACGCGATCGGGCAGCTGACCTCCGGCGTTGCCCACGATTTCAACAATCTGCTGACCGTCATCCTCGGCAATATCAGCTATCTGGAAAAAGCCTGGGCGCAGTCGGACGATCCCAAACTGTTGCGCCGGCTGTCGCATACACGCCTCGCGGCCGAGCGCGGAGCCAAGCTGATTGCGCAACTGCTCGCATTCTCGCGCCGCCAGCGCCTCGAACCGCGCACGATCGACCTCAAGGAGACGGTCGGCCGCATGCGCGATCTGCTGCAGAGCACGATGGGCGGCAGCGTCGAGATCGAAACGGTGCTGAGCCCCGATACCTGGCCGGCCGTGGTCGATCCGACCCAGCTCGAACTCGTCGTGCTCAATCTCGCCATCAATGCGCGCGACGCCATGCAGTTCGGCGGCAAGCTCGTCGTCTCGACCGGGAATGCCACGCTGGACGGGCCGACCCGGCCGGAAGAGCCGCAGGCGGGCGACTATGTCGTGGTTTCGGTAAGCGACACCGGCACGGGCATGTCCGACGAGGTGCTCGCCAAGGCGTTCGAGCCGTTCTTCACCACCAAGCGGGTCGGCAAGGGGTCCGGGCTCGGTCTCAGCCAGGTGCTCGGCTTTGCCAAGCAGTCGGGCGGAGGCGTGCAGATCGAGACGGTGCTCGAGCAGGGCACGACCATTCGGGTCTACTTCCCGCGCTCCGCGACGGCAGCCGCCGACCAGGCGCCGCTCTCGGCCGAGAACCTGGCCGCTGCGCTGCCCCTCTCCGCCGTCGTTCTCGTGGTGGATGACGACGACCATGTGCGCCACGTCACGGCCTCGATGCTCGAGGGACTGGGCCACGTTCCGATCGAGGTGGGGAGCGGTGGGGCGGCGCTGGAAGCGCTTTCCGGCAAGCGCAAGATCGAGGTTGCGCTGATCGACTTCGCCATGCCCGGAATGAGCGGTCTGGAACTTGCCCG
>JAEULX010000198.1 GCA_016793685.1 Bradyrhizobiaceae bacterium | reverse complement strand
CAGCTGGTCGAGATCGCCAAGGCGCTGTCGCAGGACGCGCGCATCCTGGTGCTCGACGAGCCGACCTCGGCGCTGTCCGACCGCGAGACCGAGCGGTTGTTTGCGTTGATCGAGCAGCTCAAGGCGCGCGGCGTCGGCATCGTCTACATCTCCCACCGGCTCGCCGAGGTGTTTGCGCTCGGCGACCGCATCACCGTGCTGCGCGACGGACGCAAGATCGCCTCGATGCGGCCGAAGGAGACGACGCCGGAAGCGCTGGTCGAGCTGATGGTCGGGCGCGCCGTCGACATGACCTATCCGCGCAGCTTCTGCACCGCGCCCGGCGAGCCCGCGCTCGAGGTCACGGGCTTGTCCTCCGACAACGGCATTGCGGATGTGACCCTCTCGGTACGCACGGGCGAAATCGTCGGACTGTGCGGACTGGTCGGCTCGGGCCGCACCGAGGTGGCGCGCGCCATCTTTGGCGCCGACCGGATCACCGCCGGCGAAGTCCGCCTGTTCGGCGCCCCGCAGCATGGCTCCCCGCAAGAGACCGTCGCACGGGGGATGGCGCTCGTTCCCGAGAGCCGCCGTCAGCAGGGATTGGCGCTCGGCCGCTCGGTCGGAGACAATATTCTGCTGGCCGGCCTGCCGAAGATGTTTCCCACCGGCGTGTATGCGCCCGCCCGCGCCGCGCGCGCCGCTCAAGCCGTGATCGAGCGGCTGCGCATCGCCACGCCGAGCGCCCGCCGGCCGGTGCGATACCTGTCCGGCGGCAATCAACAGAAGGTGGTCGTCGGCAAGTGGCTGAATGCCGGAGCGCGCTTCTTCATCGTCGACGAGCCGACGCGCGGCATCGACGTCGGCGCAAAAGCGGAGATTTTCAAACTGCTCGACCAGTTGGCGAGGGATGGAGCGGGAATATTGATGATCAGTTCGGAACAGACCGAAATCGTGCATGTGTGCGACCGCGCCTATGTGATGCGCGGCGGCCGGATCGCCGGCGAGCTTGGGCGCGACCAGCTCACCGAAGCCAATATCGTGCGCCTGGGCATGCACGCATGACGGCCCAGGCAATGCGCCAGGGCGTTTCGCTCCTCGCCCGCATTCCGGGGGTGGCGATCGTGCTCGCGCTGCTGATCGTCGGCTTTACGCTCGCCAATCCCAACTTCGCGACGCCGGGCAACATCGCCAATCTGCTCGTGCAGTCGACCTTGCTGACGCTGCTGGCGCTGCCGACGACCGTCGTCATCATGACCGAAGGGCTGGATCTCTCGATCGGCGCCGTTCTCACCCTCGCCTCGATCGCGCTCGCGCTCACCGTCGTCGCGACCGGCTCCGCCGCGCTAGGCATTCTCGCCGGGCTCGCCGTCGGGCTCGGCTTCGGCCTTCTCAATGGCGTTCTCGTGGCGTCGCTCAACCTGCCGCCCTTCATCGCCACGCTGGGAACGCTCGGCATCGCCCAGGGCCTGTCGCTGGTCGTGACCGACGGGCAGAGCGTGGTCGGCATCCCCTCTTCCATCGAGCGAATCTATTCCGGCACGCTGTTGGGCATCCCCGTGCCGATCCTGCTTGCGGCGGCCGCCTACGGCGTCGTGCACGTGCTGCTGTACCGGACACGATTCGGCGTCGCGGTATTCGCGCTCGGCGGCAATCGCGAGGCGTTGCGGCTTGCCGGCGTGTCCGACCGCGCGATGCTGATCGCGGTTTATGCGCTGTCGGGGTTGATCGCCGGGTTTGCGGCGCTGCTGATGACGGCACGGCTCAATGCGGCGCATCCGACGGCGGGCCTCGGCCTGGAGTTCGACGCCATCGCGGCGGTGGCGGTGGGCGGCACGTCCTTCGAGCGCGGCAATGGCTGGCTGTTCGGCTCGCTGCTCGGCGTCATCGCGGTCGGGGTCCTGCGCAACGGGTTGAACCTCGCGGCGGTGCCGTCGTCGACACAGGTCGCCTGCATCGGCGCGCTGGTGATCGTCGCCCTGTTCATCGACGCCCTGCGGAGCCGCGCATGAGCCTCGAAACCGCGTCGCGCGCGCCCCTGACGTTCACGCGGCACGTGCCGCCCGGAGCCTATCGTCTGCTTGCGGCGATCGTTCTCGCGCTCGCCCTGACGTTCGCCAGCGACGTGTTTCCGACCTGGGGCAACCTGCTCAACGTGCTGCGGCAGACCGCCCTCCTGTTCCTGATCGCCTCCGGACTGACTCTCGTGATCCTCACCGCGGGCCTCGACCTTTCTGTCGGAGCCAATGTCGCGCTCTCGGCGTGTCTCGCCGCCAGCGTCATCAAGGGCGCGGGTTCGCCGTGGCTCGGCGTCCTCGTCGGCGTCGGCTGCGGATCGCTGGTCGGATTGTTCAACGGAACGCTGGTGACGCTCCTGCGCATTCCGTCCTTCATCGCGACCTACGGCACGATGTGGATCCTCACCGGGATCACCTACTACTACATGGGCGGGGAGACCATTCACGGATTTCCGCCCGGCTTCCGGCAGTTCGGCATCGGCTACCTGTTCGGCATTCCGATCCCGGTCTATGTGATGATTCTCTTCCTCGCCATCGGCACGTTCTTCGCCGAACGCACGGTCTGGGGCCGGCAGGTTTACGCGGTCGGCGCCAACCCCGAGGCGGCGCGCCTGTCCGGCGTGCCGGTGGAGCGGCGCCTCCTGCTGGTCTACGCCGTCAGCGGCGCGATGGCCGGCCTCGCCTCGCTGATCATTCTCGCGCGCATCAATTCCGCCCAGGGCGATCTCGGCGAAGACCTGACATTGCCCGCGATCGCGGCGGTTCTGATCGGCGGCACCTCGCTGTTCGGCGGATCGGGCACCGTATCGGGCACCCTGATCGGCGCGCTGATCCTCACCCTCGTCGTCAACGGGATGAACCTCCTGCAGATCAACGCCTCGTGGCAGCCGCTTGCCACCGGCGTCATCGTCCTGCTCGCCGTCTGGATCGACATCGCTACGCGGCGGGACACCGATTGAGCGATCGTCACGTCACGGCGCCATCAATAATGGTGCGCCGAAAACAAGGGAGCGAAACCATGCCTCGTCGTGCCTTACCAGCGGCCGTGCTGCTCGCGCTTTGCAGCGCCGGGCCGGCGCTCGCCGAAAACGAGACCATCGCCGTATTCACCAAGAATCAGACCAATCCCTACTTTCAGGCGGTGCGGGTCGGCGCCGAAAGCGCGGCGAAGGCGCTCGGCGTCAACGTCATCCAATACATCCCGACCAAGCCCGACAGCATTCCCGAGCAGCTTTCGCAGGTCGAGGACGTGATCGTGAAGAAGCCCAGCGCGATCGTCTTCGTGCCGGTCGATTACAAGGCGCTGGTCCCGGCGGTGGAGAAGATCAACGCCGCAGGCATTCCGGTCACCAACATCACGGACCGGGTCGCCGGGGGAAAACTCGTCGCCTATGTCGGCGCGGACGACTACAACATCGGCCTGTCGACCGGCCGCGCCCTTCTCAAGGAGCTCGGAGGCAAGGGCAACGTGGTGATCCTCGAAGGGGTCAAGGGCTCGCTCACCAGCACCGATCGCGTGCGCGGCTTCAACGACGCCATCAAGGAATTCCCCAACGTGAAGCTGCTCGCCTCGCAGCCCGGCAACTATCAGCGGCTGCAGGCGCTCCAGGTGATGGAGAACCTGATCCAGTCGTTCCCGCAGATCGACGGCGTCCTCGCCGCCAACGACGCGATGGGCATCGGGGCGCTCGAAGCCCTCGACGGGGCCAATCGCAAGGCGGCGGTCGTCGGCATCAACGGCAGCCGGGAAGCGGTCGAATTGATCAAGTCCGGCCGGCTGCTCGCCTCCGGCGACTTCAATGGCTTCGTCCAGGGCTGCCTCGGCGTCGAAATCGCCGTGCGCAATCTCCGCAAAGAAGAGACGCCGAAGGAGATCATCCTGAAGCCGGTCGTCATCGACAAGACGAATTACCAGCCCTACGAAGTGCCGATCGAACAGCGGCAATGCCCGAAGCTATCGGAAACCGCGACGAAGTAGGACGCTCGCGGCCCTGATCGACCTTGTTCGACGGCGAGGCATTGCTTCTTCATGCGCGGGCGTTCCGTCCCGCGCATTTTCCTGCGCGCAGTCCGCGTGGCCCATGCCCGCGCTCACGGCGATCGGCATCCGCCGGAAAATTCTTGCCGTTACTTGAGGCCGAACCACAACGTGGCGATGCCGAGAAACGAGAAGAAGCCGACCACGTCGGTCACGGTCGTCACGAACACGCCCGACGACACCGCGGGATCGAGCCGGAACTTGGAGATCGCCAGCGGGATCAGAATTCCCCCGAGCGCCGCGGCGACGAGGTTGCAGACCATCGCGAGCCCGATCACCAGGCCGAGGTCCGGTATCTTGAACCAGGCATAGGCCACGACCCCGGTGATGACGGCGAAGGCAAGCCCGTTGACGAGGCCGACCAGAAGTTCGCGCAATACGACGCGCCGGGCATTGCTGTCGCGCAATTCGCGTGTCGCGAGCGCGCGCACCGCCACCGTCATCGTCTGCGTCGCCGCATTGCCGCCCTGGCTCGCGACGATCGGCGCCAGCACGGCGAGCGCCACCATTTTCTGCAGCTCGCCCTCGAAGATGCCCAGCACCGAGGAGGCGAGAAACGCCGTCGCCAGATTCACCAGAAGCCAGTTGAAGCGGCCGCGCGCGATGGTCCACACCGAATCGGACAAGTGCTCGTCGCCGGTGACGCCGCCCATCGCCTTGATTTCTTTCTCCGCCTCCTCCTCGATCACGTCGACGACGTCGTCGACCGTGATGACGCCGACCAGCCGGTCGGCTTCGTCGACCACCGGCACGGCGATCAGGTTGTACCGCTCGAACAGGCGCGCCACCTCGGACTGGTCCTCGGTCGCGCGCACGCGGCGGCGTTCGGCCTCCATGAGTTCCGACACCAGCGTCGGCCGCTTGGTCCGCAACAGGCGATCGAGGCTGACTGCGCCGAGCAGGCGCGAATCGGTGTCCACCACGTAGAGCTCGTAAAACCGCTCCGGGAGGTCCTCGGTCTCGCGCATGTAGTCGATGGCGTGGCCCACCCGCCAGGAGGGCGGCACCGCGATGTATTCGGTCTGCATCCGCCGCCCGGCGGAATCCTCGGGATATTGCAGGCTGCGCGCCAGCGCGACGCGCTCGGGCGGGGGAAGCTGGTCGAGGATTTCGTCCTGCTCTTCCTGCGGCAGGCCTTCGAGAATGTAGACGGCATCGTCCAGATCGAGTTCGCGCACGCCCTCGGCGACGGTTTCGGGCGGCAACTCATCGAGAATCTCTTCGCGCACCGCATGGTCGACTTCGGCCAGCGCGGTAAAATCGAAATCGTCCCCCAACAGCGTGATCAGCTCGGGCCGCTCGTCCGGGTCGAGCGCTTCGAGCAGGTCGCCGAGATCGGCCTCATGCAATTCGCCGACGAGCCGGCGCAGCGTCTCCGCATCGGCCGCTTCGACCGCACTGCGAACGCTCTCGACGAATTCGCCGCGGATCGTTCCCTCTTCGTCGCGGAGCGGAAGATCGGCGGCGGTAGCGCTTGCCGGAGTCTGGGTTCCTGGCTCGAGCATCGCTTCCTTCCGAATGAGCGGCGGGCATGCCGGTTATGCGGCATGGGCCGACCTGTGCAAACCATGAGCGACAGGATTATGACCAAGTGCGATTCGGGTCTCGCACCGGACCGTTGTTGTTTAGCCGCTACCTCGGCGAGTGCGTTGTGCGGCGTGCGTCGCGACCCGGCCGCGGGAAATGGGGTGTTTTACGTACGGACCGCTACGGGTTGCCGTCGAATTGTGATGCGCGCGGGGCACGCTCACCGCATTTTCAACGTTTGTGCACTCTAAACCATTAAAGAGGCTGTTACCAAATCACTCGATTTGTGAAAGGACTAACTTGGCAATTCTTGGTGGAGGGTGCCGTGACTGATCTGCGCGCCTTGAGCGCCGCGGCTGTATTATTTGCACTAGCCGCAACGGGCCCTGCCCGGGCGGCCGAATGCCCGGGCAACCCGGACGCACTGGGGACGAGCCGCACAATCGTCGTCGATCCGACCGAGCACGCCCGGCTCGGAATGATGCAGTATTCCGAGACGCTGCCGCTCGCCGACCACGAGGTCGTGCTCACGTTCGACGACGGGCCGCTGCCGCCGTACTCCACCCGAATTCTCGATATTCTCAACGCCGAATGCGTGAAGGCGACCTACTTCCTCGTCGGACGAATGGCGAAGGCCTTTCCCGACGTGGTGCGGAAACTTCATGCCGCCGGGCACACCCTCGGCACCCACAGCAACAGCCATCCGTTCACTTTCAACCGCATGTCGCCGGAGCAGGCGGACGCGGAGGTTGAAGGTGGCATCGCTTCGGTCGCCGATGCGCTCGGAGACCGCAACGCGGTCGCGCCCTTCTTCCGTATTCCCGGGCTTTTGCGCAGCGACACGACCGAGCGCTATCTCGCCAGCCGTTCGCTGATGACGTGGAGCGCGGACTTTCCGGTCGACGACTGGAAGCATATTTCGGCGAGCGCAATCACGGCGCGCGCGCTGGAACGCCTCGAGGCCAGGCGCCGCGGCATGATTCTGCTCCACGACATCCAGCCGGCGACCGCGCTGGCGATGCCCACGATCCTCAAGGAACTCAAACGCCGCGGCTACCGCATCGTCCACGTCGTACCGGCGACCCCGGATCGCGTGAAGACCGCGACGCTGCCGTCAGATTGGCAGGTCAACCGAGGCGGCAAGAATGGCAAGTGGCCCAAGCCGGCCACGGGGGCGGTGATCGCCGATGCGGTCCTGCCGATCCCTGCCCCGTCGAGCTTCGGCTTGGCCGAGCCCTTCTCGCCGGACGAGATAGCGAGCCTGCCCCGCCTGCAGTTCTTTGCGTCGGCGCGCGGGCAAGTTCCGCTGCCGCCTGCGTCGCCGTGGTCGCGGCTGAAGACAAACTATCAGCCGGTCG
>JAEULX010000183.1 GCA_016793685.1 Bradyrhizobiaceae bacterium | reverse complement strand
AGACCGGGCCATATGCGCCGCGCCCCGGATACGACTTCCTCATCCAGGCGCTGGGCGGAATCATGCATGTCACCGGCGAACCGGCCCGCGAACCGATGAAGATCGGCGTCGCCTTTGCCGACATCTTCACCGGGCTCTATGCCGTGATCGCCATCGAAGCGGCGCTGGTCGAGCGGGCGCGCAGCGGGCTCGGCCAGCATATCGACATGTCGTTGCTGGACGTGATGGTCGGCGTGCTCGCCAACCAGGCGCTCAACTATCTCGTATCCGGCAAGTCCCCCAACCGCATGGGCAACGCGCATCCCAACATCGTGCCCTATCAGGTTTTCCCCACCTCCGACGGCCATATCGTGATCGCGGTGGGCAACGACGGGCAGTTTCTTCGCCTCTGCGAAGCCCTGGCCCTCCCCGAGATCGCGGCGGATCCGCGCTATCAGTCGAATGCCGGACGCGTCGCCGCCCGGACCGAGCTTGTCGCCGGCATCGCCGCGCGGACCTCCGGCATGCCGCGGGCCGAACTGCTTTCCGCCCTGGAAAGGGCCGGCGTCCCGACCGCCCCGATCCACGACCTTGCCGAGGTCTTTGCCGACCCGCAGGTGATCGCCCGCGCCATGCAACTCGCACTTCCGGCGCCGGATGCGGCGGCGGGCGCCATCCCGGGCGTCCGCACGCCGATCTCGTTCTCGCGTACGCCGCTGAGCTACGAGCAACCCTCGCCCGCCCTCGGCGCCGACACCGAGGCGCTTCTCGCCGATTTCAACGCGGGCAAGCCGCTGTTTCGCGGTTCGCGCGAATAAGGCGCGTCTCCGCCCCTCAGGCGGCGGGCGCGTCCGCCCCGTCTTCCTTGGTCGGAAGCGTCAGCGAGAACGTCGTCCCGTGGCCCAGGCCCGGGCTCTCGGCGCCGATCGCCCCGCCGTGCAGATCGATAATGCGCTTGACGATGGACAGGCCGAGGCCGGTCGAGCTTTCGCCGCCGGTGGGCTTGGCGGAGAGCCGCTGGAACCGTCCGTAGAGGCGGGAAATGTCTTTTTCCGACATGCCCGGCCCTTCGTCCTTCACGCGGATGCAGGCGCTGTCCGGCTGCAGGTCGAGCGACAGATCGATGCGCCCGCCGATCGGACTGTACTTGATGGCGTTGCTGATCAGATTGTCGACCGCTTCCCGAATCCGGTCGCCGTCGCACGTGATCAGCTTGCCGCTCGGCGCAGACACCTCGATGCGCTGCTGCTTCTTCGCGGCGAGCGGCTGGTTCGCCTCGGCGACGTCGCGGACAATGGTCGCAAGGTCCACCGGCTCGCGGCGGATCGTGATGTTCAACGCGTCGGCCATCGCGTCCGTGATCAGGCTTTCGACCATCTCCGTCAGCCGGTCGGCGGCCGCGTGGATGTGATTGATCTGCGCTTTGGCGTTTTCGACCGAGGGGGTCGCATCGGACAGCATGCGTTCGAGAATCTCTGCGCGGCCGATGATCACCGAAAGCGGATTGCGCAGATCGTGGGCGACGGTGCTGAGGATTTCCCGCTTGAACGCGTTCGCGCGCTGCAGTCGCGCCCATTGCGCCGCCAGGCGCCGGTTCGCCGCGGTCAACTCCCGCGTACGCAGGTTGACGCGCTCTTCGAGCCGGGCGTTCGCCTCCTGAAGCTGCTCGTAGAGGATGACGTTGTCGAAGGCGACGGAGAGCTTACTCGCGAACAGCTCGACCAGCGTGCGATCCGTGCTGGACAGCGGACGCCGCGCATGCAGCACGACGACGACTTCGCGTCCGCTTGCGGTGCCGATATAGAGCGTCGACCAGCCCGAGGTGAATTGGTGGCTGTGGCTGCGGAATGCTTCCTCGACCCAATGGCGCAGATCCGGATCGAAAGCGTTCGCCGTATCGGCGCCCAGGAGATGAATGTAGCAGCCCGAGGCCGCCAGCACGGCAATCAACCGGTCCGGTTTGCCGCTGTCGTGACAGACGAGAATGCCGTCGCATTCGACCTTGAGCAGCGACGCGAGCTGCGTCAGCACGCCTTCGGCGAGGCGCTGGATCGACTTGAAGTCGTACAGGGTCGCGGCTGCGTCGACGATGATCTCGAGACCGCGGCGGGTCTCGGTCACCCGCTGCAATTGCTGATAGCCGCGCAACGCCGCGGTGAGCGAGGTGAACAGCTTGTCGGCGGTGAGCTCGGTCTTCGCCTTGTAGTCGTTGATGTCGTAATCGACGATGACGCGGCGCTCCGGCGCCTGGCCCGGCTGGCCGGTGCGAAGAATGATGCGGACGGTCTCGTTCTTGAGCTGGCTGCGGATGTAATTGACGAGGTCGAGGCCCGCGCTGTCGGTCTCCATGATCACGTCGAGCAGCACGACCGCCGTGTCCGGGTGCGCGCGCAGCAGTGCGCGCCCTTCTTCGGCCGAGTAGGCGGACAGAATCTCCAGCCCCTGCCCATTGAGGGTGTAATCGCTGAGCGCATAGCGCGTGCCGTCATGCACGGCCGGCTCGTCGTCGATGATGGCCACCTTCCAGCGCGGACCGGGTGCTGCGGCCCGCTTGTCAGCGGAATCGTCGATGAGGTCGATGATGTCGTCGGGTTCAGCCATGGGCCTGTTCCGTCGCTTGGCGGGCGGGGGCCGACGCGAGTTCGTGCAGCGCCACGCGCGGGAGGACGATGCGGATCGTCGTGCCGCGGCCGGGCGCCGACTCGAGCTGCAGCCGCCCACCAAGACTTTGGGTTACGAGATTGTGGATGATGTGCAAGCCGAGTCCGGTGCCGCCCTCGCTCCGCCGCGTGGTGAAGAAGGGATCGAAGGCGCGTTGGCGCACCTCTTCGGTCATGCCGACGCCGTCGTCGGAGACGACGATTTCAACATGGCGGGCGCCGAGCGGTCGCGCCCGGACCTCGATGGTCCCCGCACGCCCGTCCGGGAAGGCATGGATCGCCGCGTTGAGAAAGATGTTCGTGAGCACTTGTCCATAAGATCCTGGATCGCTGTCCATAACGATATCGGGCGCGATTTCGATCACAATCGCGATCTGCGCCTTGCGCATCACCGGCCGCACGCTCGCGATGATCTGCTCGGTCGCCTCGTGCAGATTGAACTCGCGCCGCTCGACATGGCTGCGATCGACCGCAACCTGCTTGAAAGACTGGATCAACTCGCCGGCGCGGTGCAGGTTGGCGACCAGTTGGCGCGCCGCGTCGCCCGCTTGTGCGATGAAGTCGTCGAGCCGCGAACGGCGCAGCGGCCCCTCCTTCACTTCGGTCGCGAACATGTCGCAGCGGCGGACAAGGCTCGACGCCACGGTAAGGCTGATTCCCACGGGATTGTTCACCTCGTGCGCCACGCCGGCCACGAGCCCGCCCAAGGCGGCGAGCTTCTCCGCGTCGATGAGGCTCTTTTGGGTGTTGCGCAGCTCGTTGAGCGCGTTTTCGGCGTTCTCCTTGGACGCTCGCAGCTCGATCTCGGTGCGGCGCTTGGCCATCGCGTTCTCGCGGAAAACTTCGACGGCCCGGGCCATTTCGCCGATCTCATCGCGGGCTTCGAGGTTCTTGATCACCCGGCCGTAGTTGCCGGAGACGATCGCGTGCATCGCGGCGCGCAGCTCCTGCAGCGGCAGCCGGATGCTGCGCGTAATCATCAGGCCGCCGACGACGATGGCGGACAGAAACACGACGGCGATCAACAGGACGATGCGGAAAGTGCGCGCGAGGGTGCGGTCGAAGCTTGTCTGCGCACGCTCTTCGCGTTCGCGCATCTGCGCCTGCAGGCCGTCGATGGCGGAGATCATCGTGGCCTGATTGCCGTCGATCGCCGTGCGCAGAACATGGGTGCGCGCAGCGAATTTCGCGGAAAGATCGGCGAGACCGGCGCGCAGCGCCCCGGCGCGCTGTTTCAGCGCATCGAGCGCGGAGCGCTGAATATCGTCGTCGGCGAGGTCGATCATGACCGGGATGGTCTTTTCGATCGTCTCGGTGTTCCGCCGCGCCTCCTCGACCGCGTTGGAGGCGAGCGAGAGATAATAGGCGTTGGCGGCGACGACGGCCGCCGTGAAGGCCTCGCGCGACTTTCCGAGCGCCGGCCGGATCAAGGCGTCTTGCTGCGAGATCGACCCTTCGAGGATCGAATAGAGACCGGCCATCTCCCGCGCCGGCCGCAACACCTCGTCCTCGTAGGTATGCGTGATGGTCGCCTGCACCGCGCGCAACTCGTTGAAGCCGTCGAGAAACCGTTCGGTCACGCCGGCGAGGTCGGCCATCGCCGACGAGAGCACCGGGTCGCTCGGGCTGCGCGTGCGCAACGTGCCAAGCACGGCTTCGCGCACCAGCAGGATTTCCGCGAAGATCTCCGGGCTCGGCTCGTTGATGTAGCGGTGGATGAGGTTTTGCAGTCGGCCCGCCTCCCCTTCGAGCAGGACCAGCAGCGTGTCGGATTCGCGCACATGCCGCAACTCATCCCAGGCGCGGCTGAGCTTGCTGCCGCCGGTCCAGATCAGCCCTGCAAGGATGATGACCACCGCGGAGTTGAGCACCGCAATCGCAAGGATGCGCCAGCCGATCGGCAGCGAGCGGACCAGACTCTCGAGCTTGAGTCGCCGGGCGCCGGTCGTCGCCTGCACGTGGCTCGTCGGGTCCGAGGTACGATCTTGTGCGATCACCGCCAAGGGCGCGTCTCACTCAACCAGGCGGATGCGTTCGATGAGCGGAGAAAGCGCCGGATCGCGCATCGCCTTCGCGTAGAGCGGCGACATGGCCTCTTCGAACGCCCGGCGCGGGAATTCGCTGATGACGACGTTGCCGGCGGCAAGCGCCCGGCGGCGCGATTCCTCCTCGAGCTGATCCCATCGCAGCCGCATGAAGCGGCTCGACTCGCGCGCCGCCTCGCGAAAAATCGCCTTGTCCTCGTCCGCCAGCGTGTCCCAGGCGCGCTTCGACATGACCAGGACTTCGGGGCTCATCGTATGCTCGGTGAGCGTGTAATAGTGCGCGGCCTTGTAATGGTTCGTCGTCACGTAGGACGGCCAGTTGTTTTCCGCCCCGTCGATCACGCCCGTGGCGAGCCCGGTCTCGACCTGGCCGTAGGGAAGCGCGACCGGCACGGCGCCGAGCGCCCGGATCATGGCCACCATGAGCTCCGACTGCTGGACGCGTATGCGCAGCCCTTTGAGGTCGTCCATGGAGCGGATCGCCCGGTTGCGCGTATAGATCGAGCGGGCTCCGGAATCATAGAACGTCAGGCCGACGAACCCATAGGCCTCGAAGCTCCCGAGAATCTCTTCGCCGATCGGTCCGTCGAGAACCGCGCGCAATTGTTTTGCGGAACGGAATATGAACGGCAAAGCCAGCACGTTGGCGAGCGGGGCGAACGTCGCGAGCGGCGCGATGTTGGTGCGGTTCAGATCGATCGCGCCGACCCGGGTCTGCTCGATCGTTTCCTTTTCCTCGCCGAGCTGCCGCGAATGGAAAACGCGCAGGGCGTGTCGCCCGTTCGTTCGCTCCTCGATCAGGTGGCCCATGAAGACAACGGCTTCTACCGTCGGGTAATCGGCCGACTGGGTATCAGCAACGCGAAACTCCCGCGCGGCGCCCTGCGACGCCGGCGCCGTCGTCGCAAGGATCACCGCCAGAATGCAAGCGCTCCATGCTGAGGACAAAATTCAAACGCCTTGTCAATCGATTGAATTGGGTTCCGTACACGCGAAAGTCTACCTAAAGGCCGGCCTGCTGGCTACTCTCACTCCCCAGGACCGATCGCGCTTTTGCCCCAAGTCTGTGGTGAACGTGCGGCGAGAAATCTGAGGGGACGGCGGAGCGACCCGACGGAAGGGTCGGCCGCCGAGGCGGCAGAATTCGCGCGGAGGTTGCCGATGTCGCTCAGGCGCGCACTCATTGCCGCCGGGTTTGCGCTCATTTTCTCGATGAGCCAAGCCTGGGCCGCCACCACGGACATTCAACTCTGGCATGCAATGCCGGGCGAGCTCGGGCGTCAGCTCGGACGAATCGTCGACAAATTCAACGCCTCGCAGAAGCAGTATCGCGTTATCCCGGTGTTCAAGGGCACTTACGCGGAGACGGTCAACGCCGCCATTTTCGCCATGCGCACGCGCACGCACCCGGCGATCGTGCAGGTCAGCGAAGTCGGAACCGCGACCATGATGGCCGCGAAGGGCGCGGTCTATCCGATCTCCGAGCTCGTGCAGGATGCAGGCGAGATCCTCGATGCCCAGCCGTTCCTGCCGGCGGTCGCAGGCTATTACGCCGACATCTCCGGCAACCTGCTGTCCTATCCGTTCAACGTCTCCACCCCCATTCTCTACTATAATAAGACCTTGTTCCGCAGGGCGGGCTTCGATCCCGACGTGCCCCCGCGGACCTGGCCGGAACTCGAAAAGACGGCGCAGCGGCTGCGCGAAGCCGGCGTGCCCTGCGGCTTCAGCAGCCATTGGCCGTCCTGGATTCACGTCGAAAACTTCTCCGCCCTGCATGACTTGCCGATCGCGACGCAGGCGAACGGCCTGCGTGGCCTCGACGCCGAATTGACCATCAACAATCCCGCCCTGGTCAATTACATCGCCGCACTCGTATCCTGGCAGAAATCGCGGACTTTCGATTACGGCGGGCGCGGAACGACGGCGGAGCCGAAATTCTATTCGAGCGAATGCGCCATGTTCATCGGTTCCTCCGCGCTGATCGCCGAAATGCGCATGAAAGCCAAATTCGATGTCGGCTACGGCATGCTCCCCTATTGGCCGGATATTCGTGCGGCGCCGCAGAACTCGATGATCGGCGGCGCGAGCCTGTGGGTCTTGCGCGGGAGGCCGAGCGCGGAATATCGCGGCGCTGCAAGATTCTTCGCTTACCTCGCGCAGCCGGACGTGCAGTCGGATTGGCACCGCAGCACGGGCTACCTGCCGATCACCCAGTCGGCCTACGAGCTGACCCGGGCGCAGGGCTTCTACAAGGACAATCCCGGCGCCGAGCTCGCGATCAAGCAGGTCACGCTGAATCCGCCGACCGATAATTCCAAGGCGATCCGGCTCGGCTCCTTCATCCTCATTCGCGACGTCATCGAGGATGAATTGGAACTGGCTTTCTCCGGCAAGAAGAGCCCGAAGGCGGCGCTCGACGACGCCGTCAAACGCGGCAACGAGCTGCTTCGCCAGTTCGAGCGGGCGAACAAATAGGATCGGCAGAGCGATGCACCGCGCGCCGCTGGAACGCGCGCCGCCGGCGTGGTCCTACCCCTTGGCGATCCGCTCGGGGAACGCCGCCGCCAGTGCATCGGCTCGCGCCGCGATCAGGCCACGCTCGGTCAGCAGGCCGGTAATGAGCCGCGCAGGCGTGACATCGAACGCATAGTTCGCCGCGACGGCGCCTTCCGGTACGATCCGCACGGTCTCGATCCTCCCGTCGGCGGTCATTCCCGTCAGGTGCGTCACCTCTTCGGGCCCGCGTTCTTCGATCGGGATCTCGGCGACGCCGTCGCGCGTCGAAAAATCGATCGTCGGCGAAGGCAGCGCGACATAGAAAGGAACGCCGGTGTCGTGCGCTGCAAGCGCTTTCAGGTAAGTCCCGATCTTGTTGCAGACATCGCCCTGGCTGGTGGCGCGGTCGACGCCGACGATCACCAGGTCCACCTGGCCGTGCTGCATCAGGTGGCCGCCGGCGTTGTCGGCGATCACCGTGCAAGGCACGCCATGCTGCTGCAGTTCCCAGGCGGTGAGCGCGGCGCCCTGATTGCGCGGGCGCGTCTCATCGACATAGACGTGGACCGGAATCCCGCGGTCATGCGCCGTATAAATCGACGCCGTGGCGGTGCCGATATCGACCGTCGCCAGCCAGCCGGCATTGCAGTGGGTCAGCACGTTGACCCGGGCGCCGTTCTTGCGGGCGGCGGCGGCTTCGATCAGTTCGACACCGACCCGTCCGATCGCCGCGTTGATGGCGACGTCCTCGTCGGCGATCTCCTGCGCGCGTGCATAAGCCGCAGCGACGCGCTCACCGCGCGGGCGATTGCGGACGGCCCTGGCCATTTGGTCGAGCGCCCACCGCAAGTTGATCGCGGTCGGACGGGTCGCGGCGAGAGCGGCGCAGGCGCGGTCGAGGGACTCATCGGAGGCGTCGGCGTGCAGCGCCAGGCACACGCCATAGGCGGCGGCGGCGCCGATGAGCGGCGCGCCGCGCACCACCATGCTCTTGATCGCCCATGCGGCCTCATCGAGCGTGGTCAGCCGCGTGCTGACGAACCGGTGCGGCAACTGGGTCTGATCGATCACGCCGACCGACCAGCCATCGGGCTCGAGCCAAATGGTGCGCCACGGCTTTCCGTCAACTTTCATGACAACGATCCGGATGAGAGATGTGTTCGACGATGCGGGCCAATAGAGCACATCGCACCGGACGTGCGAACCGGCCGCATCCTTGTCGGCGCGCTCCGCCCTTCTCGCCGGTTGCGCCGGCAGCGCGGTCGCGGTTGCCGCTTGCCGCCGCAGTCCGCGCCACCGTGTTGCCCGGCTCGCTGCATTCGGATAGTTTGCGCGCCTGCGGCCGATTGGATCGTCAAGCGCAGGCGCCCGTAGCTCAGCTGGATAGAGCGTTGCCCTCCGAAGGCAAAGGTCAGAGGTTCGAATCCCCTCGGGCGCGCCAGATCTTGCAACAACTTAGATGCTTCCCCGGAACAGTTCGCCGATGCCCCGTCCGCAGAATGTCCGCGGAATAGGTTCGCGCGCCGTTCGCGCCTGACAAGTGGCGAACTGCGTCGGCTCTCGGTCCACCCGGTTCAGGGTGCGGCTTGAACGAGCGCGGGGCGATCAGCGCGTTGTTTGGCTTGCTTCGTCAGGCCGAAAAAGTCATCGCCGGGCCTGCGGCGAAGCGGCCGGTGCGAACGCGACAAAACGAAACCCGGCCCCTGTAGGCCAGGGACCGGGTCACGTCACTCAGGGGCATTCCACTTGCTGGGATTTCGCAGAAGGGTATTTCGTTCGGATCAGTAGCGCGCGACCACCGGCCCCTTG
>JAEULX010000144.1 GCA_016793685.1 Bradyrhizobiaceae bacterium | reverse complement strand
TCAAGCGGAATAGTACATGTCGAATTCGACCGGATGCGGCGTGTGTTCGAAGCGGATGACTTCCGCCATCTTCAGCTCGATGTAGCTGTCGATGAAGTCGTCGTCGAAGACACCGCCCGACTTCAGGAACTCGCGGTCCTTGTCGAGGCTTTCGAGCGCCTCGCGCAGGCTGCCGCACACGGTCGGGATCTGCTTGAGCTCGGCTGGCGGCAGGTCGTAGAGGTCCTTGTCGATCGCCGGGCCGGGATCGAGCTTGTTCTTGACGCCGTCGAGGCCGGCCATCAGCAGCGCCGCGAACGCGAGATACGGGTTGGCGAGCGGATCGGGGAAACGCACCTCGACGCGCTTTGCCTTCGGATTGGTGGTGTAGGGGATGCGGCACGAGGCCGACCGGTTACGCGCGGAATAGGCGAGCAGCACCGGCGCTTCGAAGCCCGGGACCAGCCGCTTGTAGGAATTGGTCGTCGGGTTGGTGAAGGCGTTGATCGCCTTGGCGTGCTTGATCACGCCGGCGATGTACGACAGGCAGGTCTCCGAGAGGTCGGCGTATTTGTTGCCGGCGAACACCGGCTTGCCTTCCTTCCAGATCGATTGGTGGCAGTGCATGCCGGAGCCGTTGTCGCCATAGATCGGCTTGGGCATGAAGGTCGCGGTCTTGCCGTACACATTGGCGACCATGTGGATGCAGTATTTGTAGATCATCAGCTGGTCGGCCATGAAGGTCATCGGCGCGAACTTCATGCCGAGCTCGTGCTGGGCCGAGGCCACTTCGTGGTGGTGCTTCTCGACCTTGACGCCCATCTTGGCCATGGCCGCGAGCATTTCGGAGCGCATGTCCTGCAAGGAGTCTTGCGGCGGGACCGGGAAGTAGCCCTTCTTGAAGCCGATGCGATGGCCGAGATTGCCGCCCTCGTAGTCGGTGCTGCCATTGATCGGCAGCTCGACCATGTCGAGCTTGAAGCCGCAATGGTAGGGGTCGGCGGAGAACTTCACGTCGTCGAACACGAAGAATTCGGCTTCCGGTCCGAAATAGATGGTGTCGCCGATGCCCATCGACTTCATCAGCGCTTCGGCCTTCTTGGCCATGCCGCGCGGGTCGCGGTTATAGGGCTCGCCGGTGGTCGGCTCGATGACGTCGCAGACCAGCACCAGGGTCGTTTCGGCGAAGAACGGGTCGATGGTTGCCGTCGCCGGGTCCGGCATCAGGCACATGTCGGATTCATGGATCGCCTTCCAGCCGGCGATCGAGGAGCCGTCAAACATCTGGCCTTCGGCAAAGGTCTCGTCGTCAATCATCGAAATATCGAAGGTGACGTGCTGCCACTTCCCGCGCGGGTCGGTGAAGCGTAGGTCGCAATACTTCACGTCGTTATCCTTGATCATTTTCAGCACGTCTTTGGCCGTCGTCATTCGGTACATCCTTTTGTTAGGAGCGCTGCAAACGAACCGCGGACATTTCGGCCAGCCCGGGGTCCGAATAGCTGTTAGATGGCGTCCAACCCGGTTTCGCCCGTCCGGATCCGGATGGCTTCCTCGATGTTGGAAACGAAGATCTTGCCGTCGCCGATCCGCCCGGTCTGGGCGGCGCGACGGATCGCATCGATGGCTTTCTCGACCATGTCGTCGGCGAGCACAACCTCGATCTTCACTTTGGGAAGGAAATCAACGACATACTCGGCACCGCGGTAAAGTTCTGTGTGTCCTTTCTGACGGCCGAAACCCTTGGCTTCCGTCACCGTGATCCCCTGCAAACCGACGTCTTGCAACCCCTCCTTCACCTCGTCGAGTTTGAATGGCTTAATAATTGCCTCGATTTTTTTCATTGCACCTCGTCTCCCAGCCGACTGGGCAAGCGCTTCGTCGGGCCCGCCGCTCCCGGTTAGCAGGGTCCATGCCAGTCGGCGCGGCCCCTCATTTGCGCACGTGAGTCAACCTGTTACTGTGTCCTGATGAGGAATTAGGCGGCCCAACCTTGGCGCATTCGCTGCATCCGTAGGCAATATGCACAAGAATCGATCAGAGCCAAATCGGCCCGGAAACGGCGGGAAAGCCGGCACCGTTCGTGCATTGGGCTGGTCGCCGAATGCGGTCTTCACCGGCCGCTGGATTCCGTTAGATTGGAAGGACGAAGCGTCAGAGGCCTGCCCGTGAAGTCCAATGCCTTCATCGTTGCCAAGCGCCCGCATCTGAGTGCGATCAGCAAGCATCCGACGGTCGAGTTTGCGGACTACGAACGCAAGCTCAGCACGATGCAGTCGACGCTGCAGGCCATCCAGCAGGCCTATCTGGGAACGAAGGAGCGCGCCGTCATTGTCCTCGAAGGCTGGGACACCGCGGGCAAGGGCGGCATCGTGCGGCGGCTCGGCTGGGCGTTGGACCCGCGCAGCTTCAAGGTCTACCCGATCGGCGCACCCACCGGCGCCGACAAGGGCAAGCACTATATGCAGCGGTTCTGGGAAAAGCTGCCCGAGTACGGCCAGATCGTGGTGTTCGACCGCTCCTGGTACGGCCGCGTGCTGGTGGAGCGCGTCGAAGGCTTTGCCACCACGCGCGAATGGAGACGCGCCTATGACGAGATCAACGAGTTCGAGCGCGTGCTGGTCGAAGACGGCATGCGCATCACCAAACTGTTCATGCACATCACGCCGGCGGAGCAGATCAAGCGGTTCAAGAGCCGCCTGACCGACCCGCTGAAGCGCTGGAAGCTCTCCTACGAGGATTTTCGCAACCGCGCGCGCTGGGGCGACTACGAGGTCGCGATCGAGGACATGATGGAGCAGACCTCGACCAAGCGCGTGCCGTGGTATCTGATCCCGGCCAACAACAAGCCGTTCGGCCGGCTCGTCGCCTTCCGGACTCTGATCGACCGCCTGGGCAAGGATGTGAGCCTCGAACCGCGGCCGCTCGATCCGCAGATCGCCGAGCAGGCGCATCAGCTCTTCGACATTCCGGGCTGAGCGGACGCCGGGCGACGGCGCACCGGCGCTGCCGGCTTTGTTTTGCCGGCCAAGGGCTGACGCTTCCGGACGATTGCGAAAATGTCAGCCGGCGGCGCGGCCGAGCAATCGCCGGTGAAGATACTTCAGCACGCCGCGATCGACAGCGCGGATTTCGCCGCCGACCAGCACGTACCGGTCCAGCAACGGGTCGACCATTCGCCGGTTGGCGTCCGCGTGATACTCGAGCAGCACCGCATCGAATGCGATGCGGGCCAGCCCGCGCATGATTTCGATTTCGGCGCCTTCGACATCCATTTTCAGAATGTCGGCGCGCGCGGCAGCACGCTCGGCGCATTGCTGCAATGCAATAACGTGAATGCGACGGCGCCGCGCAGGGGCTGGCCATCGCGCGTCCATGCGCGGTATGGATGCGCATCAAATCCCCTCAACGGCGAAACGGCTTTCTTGCGATGATCGAACTCCTCACCAACGCCGAGATGGGCGAATGCGATCGTCTGACGATCGCCGGCGGAACGCCGGGAATCGTGCTGATGGAAAATGCGGGGCGCGCGGTCGCCGACGCGACGGCGGCGCGCGCGCCGGCAAACGGCAAGGTCGTCGTCGTCGCCGGCCCCGGCAACAATGGCGGCGATGGATTCGTGACCGCGCGGCTGCTCGCCGAACGGAATTTTGCCGTCGAGCTTCTGCTGGTCGGCGACGCCGCCAAGCTCAAGGGCGACGCCGCGGAGGCCGCGCGCCGTTGGCTCGGCCCGGTCGTGCCGGCCGCGCCCGAACGGATCGGACGGCCCGCGACGATCGTCGACGCGCTGTTAGGCGCAGGGCTCGACCGGCCCGTCGACGGGCTGCCGAAGGCGATGATCGAAGCGATGAATGCGGCCGGCTGCCCGATCGTCGCGGTCGATCTTGCCAGCGGCGTCAACGGGACGACGGGCGCAGCGATGGGCGTTGCCGTCGACGCGGTGGAGAGCGTCACCTTCTTTCGCGCCAAGCCCGGCCATTATCTGCTTCCCGGGCGGCTGCATTGCGGACATCTGCGCATCGTCGACATCGGCATCCGCGCGGACACGCTCGAGAAGGTTCGCCCGCAGGCGTTTCTCGACAATCCCGATTTGTGGGCGCGGCATTTTCCGGTGCCGGCGGCGGCCGGGCACAAATACAATCGCGGGCACGCGGTCGTCGTCTCCGGGCACTCCTACACGACAGGCGCTGCGCGCCTTGCCGCGCGCGCGGCGCTGCGCGCGGGCGCAGGGCTCGTCACCATCGCCTCGCCGCGCGATGCGCTCGCCGTCAACGCGGCGACCAATCTCGCGGTGATGGTGCGGCCGGTCGATGGGGCTGACGAGCTTTCGCACTTTCTCGAAGATCGCCGGTTCAATGCGATCGCGCTCGGGCCCGGACTCGGCGTTGGTTCGGCGACATGCGATCTCGTTCTTGCGGCGCTCGCAGGCGAGCGCGCAGTCGTCCTCGACGCGGACTCGCTCACGAGTTTCGCGGACGATTCAGGTCGGCTGTTTGCTGCGATCAAGAAACGGCAGTCGCATCCGACGATCCTCACGCCGCATGAAGGAGAATTCGCGCGCCTGTTCGGCGGCATTGACGCCGAGGCGCCGGCCTTGTCGAAGCTCGACCGCGCGCGCGCGGCGGCGCGTCAGTCCGGCGCCGTCGTTCTGTTGAAAGGCGCCGACACCGTGATCGCCGATCCGCAAGGCCGTGCCGCGATCAACGCCAATGCGCCGCCTTACCTTGCGACGGCCGGCGCAGGCGACGCGTTGACCGGCATCACAGTCGGTCTGATGGCGCAGGGCATGGACGGTTTCGAAGGCGCGAGCGCCGCGGTGTGGCTCCACGCGGAGGCCGCCAACGCATTCGGACATGGTTTGATCGCCGAGGATCTCTCGGAGATGCTGCCGCGGGTTTATCGTCGC
>JAEULX010000127.1 GCA_016793685.1 Bradyrhizobiaceae bacterium | reverse complement strand
AGACCGTCAGTCGCCGAAGCGCGGGCTGGCGGTAAATTATTGATGGAGATTAATGTTAGCGGGGGCGTTCCGGTCCAGTGCAAAAAAACAGACCCAGCGAGGCGCTAATGGCAAAGATCAACCTCCCCCATGATGCATTCGATTTTGTCGGCGACGGCCGCAAGGCGCTGGTCCTGCGCAACGAAGGGGATGAGAAATTCCTCAACCTCAAGACCGAGCAGGTCCTGGTCGATCAAAACCCCCCGACGCGCGAGCAGGGGTCGGACCAGCCCGGCCGCGCGTTCGCGAGCGTCGGTTCGCGCCGGAGCGCCGTGGAGGAGGCCGACTGGCATGTGCTCGAGGAGCAGCGCTTCGCCCATGAGGTCGCCGCCGCGCTCCAGCGCATCGTCCGGGACCGCAAGGTCAAGGCCCTGGTCGTCGTCGCGCCGCCGAAGACGCTGGCCGAATTGCGTAAGGCCTTTCACTCCGAGGTGAAGAACCGCATCGTCGCGGAGATCGACAAGGACCTCACCAAGCAGCCGGTCTACGAAATCGAGAAGCACCTCGCGGAGTGAGGCTCCACGCCGCCGGGCCGCCGCCGCGCACCGCGGTTCGCGCTCGGGTCAGGGGTTCTGTGCGGCTCGCAGCGCAGAGTCGAGGTCGGCGTAGAGGTCGTCCGGGTGTTCCAGGCCAACGGAGAGGCGCAGCAGATCGGGCGGGCAGGGCGAAGCAGGCCCCTCGATCGAGGCGCGATGCTCGATCAGGCTCTCGACCCCGCCGAGCGACGTCGCCCGCTTCCACAGGTGCACCGCTGCGGCGGTTGCGATGGCGGCATTCTCGCCGCCGCTGACGCGGATCGACGCCATGGCGCCGAAGCCTGTCATCTGCGCCGCCGCGACGGCGTGTCCCGGATGGCCGGGCAGTCCCGGATAGAGAACGTCGGCGACCGCCGGGTGCTCCACGAGCCGCGCGGCGATCGCCGCCGCACTCGCCGATTGCGTGCGGACCCGCACATCGAGCGTGCGCAGGCCGCGCATCAGCAGCCACGCTTCGAACGGCCCGAGGATCATCCCGTGGCGGGCGCGCAGTGCGGCGATCCGCGACCACCATTCGTCCTCGACGGCGACCGCGAGCGCGCCGGCGATCACGTCGGAGTGGCCGGTGAGGTATTTCGACGCCGAATGCATCACGAGGTCGGCGCCGAGCGCGAGCGGCTGGGTGAAGACGGGCGTGGCGACGGTGGAATCCACCGCGAGCCGTGCCCCCGCCGCATGGGCGATCGCGGCAATCGCGGCGATGTCGCTGATGGTCCACAGCGGATTGCCGGGCGTTTCGACCCACACGAGCGCGGGACGGTCGCGGCGCACCGCGGCCTGCACGGCGTCGAGATCGCTCGTGTCCACCAGATCGACGGAGTGTCCGAATCGCGGCGCCTCCCGGACGAGCCAGTCGCGCAGCGCCCAGTACATCACTTGGGAGGCGATGATGCGCCCGGGCGGGAGCGCCATGATCGCAGCCGTCGCGGCGGCCATGCCGGCGCCGAACAGCAGCGCCGCTTTCGCGCCTTCGAGCGCGGCGACGATGCTCTCGGCGTGGCGGACCGTCTCGTTATCGGGGCGTCCATAGGCGAAGCCCGAACGGTAGGCGTTGTCCGGGTCGCGCAGATAGGTGGTGGAGACGTGCAGCGGCGGCACGACCGCCTTGGTGTGCGGCTCGATGCGGCCGAGCGCCTGCGCGGCGAGGGTGCGGGGGCTGTAGGGGCGTGGGGTATCGTTCATGCCGAGCCTGAGCGGTTATGGCCGCCATTGCCGGATTTGCGTACGGACAGACGACGAGAGCCCCCATATAACGAATTGCCGGCGAAAACGCTCCCGCTGCGGGTGCAGTTCCGCGGTTTGCCTTTAGTCGTAGTAGGGAAGGGAAGATGGTTCATGCGTTGAGTTTTTATGCGCTTCCGGTGGCGATCGGGGCGGTCGCCGTGGTGCTTCTGCTGGGGCTCGCGAACATGCTGCGGGGCGGCTCGCCCAGCACGTCGCAGAAGCTCATGCGTTGGCGCGTGGTGCTGCAATTCGTCGCCATTGTCGTGATCATGCTGACAATATGGGCGATGGGGCGGTAGTTTTCCGTCCTCTTGGAACGGGGGCGATCGGCCGGATAAGATGAAGCGGGCCGACAAAACCTGCGAATTCAAAGCAAGCCGACGGGGACGCCATGGTTGTGCTCAACCGCATCTATACCCGCACCGGGGATGACGGGACGACAGCGCTTGGAACCGGCGAGCGCCGCAAGAAATACGACGCCCGGATCGAGGCATATGGGACCGTGGACGAGACCAATTCCACGATCGGGCTGGCGCGGATTCATACGCGGGATAATCCCGAGGTCGACGCGATGCTCGCGCGCATTCAGAACGATCTGTTCGACCTCGGCGCCGATCTGTGCATGCCCGACAAGGGCAAGGGTCCTGGCGGCGCGCGGCTCACTGTCACCGAGATGCAGGTCAGCCGCCTCGAGGGGGAAATCGACCAGCTCAACGCGGATTTGCAGCCGTTGCGCTCGTTCATCCTTCCGGGCGGATCGGCGGCATCTGCGGTGCTGCACCTGTCGCGAACCGTCTGCCGCCGGGCCGAGCGACTGATGGCGGAACTCGCCGATACGCCGGGGGAGGAGGTTTCGGCGCCGGCCTTGAAATACGTCAACCGCCTCTCGGATTTCCTCTTCGTCGCCGCCCGCTATCTCAATGACAAGGGGGCCGGCGACGTCCTCTGGCAGCCGGGCCAGAACCGCTAATCCTGCCGATCTGCTCTGCGTTTGACCGGCGTCAAGGCGCGCCCGCCGGCAATCAGTGTTGTGAAAGGTCTCGCCAATTCTGTCCGCGCAGCAAAGCCGTGCAAAATCCCAACATAACGGCCCTGCGTTGACAGCCAAACACCCGAGCCATAGTTTGCGCGCCGCTGCGGGAGCAAAAACATGAAGGTACTCGTCACCGTCAAGCGGGTCGTCGACTACAACGTCAAAATTCGAGTGAAGTCGGACGGATCCGGAGTCGAACTCGCCAACGTGAAAATGTCGATGAACCCGTTCGACGAGATCGGGGTCGAAGAGGCGATCAGACTGAAGGAGGCGGGGAAGGCGACCGAGATCGTCGCGGTCTCGATCGGGCCGGCGCAGGCGGCGGAAACGCTCCGTACCGCGCTCGCGATGGGCGCGGACCGCGGCATTCTGGTCAAGACCGACGGACCGGCCGAGCCGCTCGCGGTCGCCAAACTCCTGCAGAAGGTCGTCGAGGAGGAAAAGCCGGGCCTGATCATCCTCGGCAAGCAGGCGATCGACGACGACTGCAACCAGACCGGCCAGATGCTGGCCGCGCTGTTGAACTGGCCGCAGGGCACGTTCGCCTCCAAGGTCACCATCGAGGGGGACGGCATTCTCGTCACCCGCGAAGTCGATGGCGGCCTGCAGACGGTCAAGCTCAACGCGCCTGCGATCATCACCACCGATCTGCGCCTGAATGAGCCGCGCTACGCCTCGCTGCCGAACATCATGAAGGCCAAGAAAAAGCCGATTGCGGAAAAGACCCCGGCCGCGCTGGGCGTCGATGTCGCGCCGCGGATCGAGGTGCTCAAGACGGTCGAGCCGGCGGCCCGCAAGGCGGGCGTCAAAGTCGGCTCGGTCGAAGAGCTGGTCGGCAAACTCAAGAACGAAGCGGGGGTGATCTGATGGCGACCCTTCTCATTGCCGAACACGTCAATACGGCGCTGAAGGATGCCACCAACAAGGCGCTCACCGCGGCGCGCGCGCTCGGGGGCGAGGTGCATGTTCTCGTGGCCGGTAAGGACTGCCGGCCGGCCGCCGAAGCCGCCGCAAAGCTCGACGGCGTCGCCAAGGTGCTGCTCGCCGACGCCCCTCTGTACGAGCACATGGTCGCCGAGCCGGTCGCGGCCCTGATCGTCTCGCTCGCGGGCGGGTACGACGCCATCCTCGCGCCGGCGACCACCACGGGCAAGAACGTCATGCCCCGCGTCGCCGCCCTGCTCGACGTGATGCAGGTGTCGGAGATCATCAAGGTGGTCGCGCCGGACACGTTCGATCGCCTGATCTACGCCGGCAGCGCGGTGCAGACGGTGCGCTCGCGCGACGCCAAGAAGGTCATCACGGCGCGGACCTCCACTTTTCAGGCGACGGGGGAGGGCGGCGCCGCCGCGCCGGTCGAGGCGGTCGCCGCCGCGGCCGATCCGGCGCTGTCGCGCTTCGTCGGCGAGGAACTGTCGAAGTCCGAGCGCCCGGAACTGACCTCGGCGCGCATCATCGTCTCCGGCGGCCGGGCCATGCAAAGCCGGGAGAACTTCACCAAATATATCGAACCGCTTGCCGACAAGCTCGGGGCGGCGGTGGGGGCCTCGCGCGCGGCGGTGGACGCCGGCTACGCGCCCAATGATTGGCAGGTCGGCCAGACCGGTAAGGTGGTAGCCCCCGATCTCTATGTGGCGATCGGCATTTCCGGCGCGATCCAGCACCTCGCCGGGATGAAGGACTCGAAGGTTATCGTCGCCATCAACAAGGACGAGGAAGCGCCCATCTTCCAGGTCGCCGATTACGGCCTCGTCGCCGACCTGTTCAAGGCGGTGCCCGAATTCACCGAGGAACTCGGCAAGCTCGGAAAGTGAATTCGGCGTAAGAATCACGCGCCGCCGTGGCGGCGGCGCGTGTTAGGCGGTATATAACGAATAACGGCCTCGGCTTTTCGGGCGCGCCGTGTATTGGCGCGAAGAGCGAAGCGCCAGTGGACAGGACTCATGGCAAAAACAATCAAAAAGGTCGGCGTCATCGGCGCCGGGCACATGGGCAGCGGCATCGCCCATGTCTGCGCCCTTGCGGGATTGAACGTCGTGCTCAACGACATCTCCGCCGACCGCCTCAAGGCTGCACTCGCGACGATCAACGGGAACATGGCCCGGCAGGTGAAGCGCAAGCGCATCACCGAGGAGCAGCGGAAGGACGCGCTCAAGCGCATCAGTCCCGCCGAGGCGGTCGAGGAGTTTTCCGACTGCGATCTGGTCATCGAGGCGGCGACGGAGAAAGAAGACGTCAAGCGGAAGATTTTCTCCGAACTGTGCCCGGTCCTGCGGGCGGATGCGATGATCGGGTCGAACAGCTCGTCGATCTCCATCACCCGGCTGGCCGCCGCCACCGATCGCCCGGAAAAGTTCATCGGCGTTCACTTCATGAACCCGCCGGCGGTGATGGAGGTGGTCGAACTGATCCGCGGCATCGCCACCGACGATGCGACCTTCGAGACGGCGCGGGAATTCTGCATCCATGTCGGCAAGACGGTCGCGGTCGCCGAGGACTTTCCCGCCTTCATCGTCAACCGCATTTTGATGCCGATGATCAACGAGGCGATCTATACGCTTTACGAGGGCGTCGGCACTGTCGAGGCGATCGACACGGCGATGCGGCTCGGCGCGCATCATCCGATGGGGCCGCTGCAACTCGCGGATTTCATCGGTCTCGACACGTGTCTGTCGGTCATGCAGATGCTGTACGAAGGCCTTGCCGATTCCAAATACCGGCCATGTCCGCTGCTCGTGAAGTACGTCGAGGCGGGCTGGCTCGGCCGCAAGACGCAGCGCGGCTTCTACGATTATCGCGGCGATACGCCGGTACCGACGCGGTGACGCGGGGCGGATTCCAGTTCTTCTGAACAGGAACTCGCTCGACGGATCGTAACGCAGTGAGCCTCGCGGGCGGTGGGGACGGAGGCCCCGGCTTCAAGAGTCATCCATGCGCGCTTTGCTTCTGCCTTTCACCCCGCGGCTGCTGGCCTACACGGTATCGCTCGTCGCGACCGTGCTGCTGATCGCTCTCGCCTGGCGCGAGCCGCATCTGCTCCCCTACCTGTCGGTCTTCATCGCGGTATTCGCCGGGCTCGCCGCGGTCGGCACGCGCGACCTGCTGCAGACCAAGCACGCGATCCTGCGCAGCTATCCGATCTTGGCGCACTTACGGTTTCTGCTCGAAGAGATCAGGCCGGAAATGCGCCAGTACTTCTTCGAGGACGAAAAGCACGGCCTGCCGTTCAGCCGCGACAAGCGGGCCGTCGCCTATCAGCGCGCCAAGCACGTTCTCGATAAGCGGCCCTTCGGCACCCAGTACGATGTGTATGCAGACGGCTATGAATGGCTGTGCCATTCGGTCTCCCCGCGGCCGCTCGCGACCGCGCCGTTTCGCGTCACGATCGGCGGTCCGGATTGCGCCAAGCCATACTCCGCTTCGGTGCTCAACGTCTCGGCCATGAGCTTCGGGGCGCTCAGTGCGAACGCCATTCGCGCGCTCAATGGCGGAGCGAGGCAAGGCGGGTTCGCGCATGACACCGGTGAAGGCGGAGTCAGCCGGTATCACCGCGAGATGGGCGGCGATCTCATCTGGGAGATCGGCTCGGGCTATTTCGGTTGCCGCCGGCAGGACGGGACGTTCTGCCCCGATCGTTTCGCCAAGGTGGCGGCCGAGGACCAGATCAAGATGATCGAGGTCAAGCTGAGCCAGGGCGCCAAGCCCGGCCACGGCGGCGTATTGCCGGCGCCGAAGGTCAGCGCCGAGATCGCTGCGGCGCGCGGCGTGCCGATGGGGCAGGATTGTATTTCTCCGCCGCGGCATTCGGCCTTTTCGACGCCGGTCGAGTTCGTCCGCTTTCTGGAGGAACTGCGCCGGCTGTCCGGCGGCAAGCCGGTCGGCTTCAAGCTCTGCGTCGGCCACCGCTGGGAGTTCCTCGCGATTTGCAAGGCCATGCTGGACACGGACATCTATCCGGACTTCATCGTGGTCGACGGCAAGGAGGGCGGCACCGGCGCGGCTCCCCTCGAATTTCTCGATCACCTCGGCATGCCGCTGCGGGAGGGGCTGAGCTTCGTGCACAACGCCTTGGTCGGCGCCGGCATGCGCGACCGCATCAAGATCGGGGCGAGCGGCAAGATCGTTTCCGGCTTCGATATCGCGCGGGCGATGGCGCTCGGCGCCGATTGGTGCAACGCCGCCCGCGGCTTCATGTTCGCGCTCGGCTGCATCCAGTCGCAGAGCTGCCACACGGATCGCTGCCCGACCGGTATTGCGACGCAGAACCCCGCGCTCCAGCGGGCGCTCGTCGTGCCGAACAAGATCGAGCGGGTGGCGAGCTTTCACGCCTCCACACTGAACGCGCTCATCGAACTGACCGCGGCGGCGGGGCTCGATCATCCCAACGAGTTCCGCCCGCACCATGTCTCGCGGCGCGTGTCGGCGAGCGAAGTGATGACCTTCGACCAGCTTTACCCGCAGCTTGCGCCCGGCGAATTGCTCGACGGCGCGCGCGACCCGCTGTTCCGCGACGCCTGGCGGCAGGCCGACGCGACGGATTTTCGTCCGCTCGCTGCGTGATTGTTATCGGCTGCCCAACCGGAGCGCCGCTCGCGGCAGGTTCGACGTCAAGCAAAGCGATTGATAAATCAAATGGCGCATGCGCGGCCCCCCACGCATGCGCCATCCCTGATGAAACAGCCCGGTTCGCGCCAGTGCTGACCGCAGCTCCGTCTTACGACTTCGTCTTGCCGTCCGCGCTGAACTGCTGGAGATAGCTCCAGAGATCGTCCGCTTCTTTTTCGTTCTTGATGCCGGGGAAAATCATCTTGGTTCCCGGGATCTTCGCCCGCGGATCCTTGATGTAATCCTTGAACGTCGCCTCGCTCCAGACGATTCCGGAATCCTTGTTGGCGGCGGAATAGTTGAAGCCGGGAGCTTGGCCCGAGTGGCGTCCATCGAGCCCGTTGAGCTCGGGGCCGACCTTGTTCTTCGCGCCCTCCCCGACGGCATGGCAGGGCAGGCACTTCTTGAATACGACCTGGCCCGCCGCCACGTCGCCGGCAACGGCGATCCCGCTTGACGCGGCCAAGGCGATGGCAGAAAAAATAAGTCCTTTCAACATGTTATTGCGTCCTTCTGCTCGCGATTTGATATTGCTCGATGCCGATCGTGAAGCGGCAGGCGAAGGTTCGGAAAGGTCAATGCGGGTGAGCGCCGGACCCGGTGCAACGATGCGGGTCGTGCGTCTCGATGCAACGTCAAAACCATGCTTCGCGCTGTCCGGCAAGAGCGTGGGCGTTGCTGTTTCACCGGTGCCGTCGATTTGACGAGGTTGATCAGTCCCTTGTGGTTGGATGGCACGGCGGGCGAGCCCTAAAGCTGCGAGGCGAACGGGCCGAGCCCCATCAGGTGCGCGATCATGCGCAATTCGTCCTTCTGCTCGGCATTCAAAGTCTTGAGGAACGGGGTAAGCGCGGTCTTCAGCTGCACGATTCCCCTGGGATCGAGCGTCGCGGACTTGGTGTCGAGCTTGTCGGGATTCCCGCGCCACGCGACCGTGCGCAGAGCCTCCTCCACCGGAAGCCAGAGCGCTGCCTGTTCGGGGGTAAGGTTGAGACGCTCCTTGATGCTGGCGATCTGCGCCTCATTGAGCAGGCTGGCCGGGGAAGCGCGCTCCCTGGAACTTGGAGGCGGCGCAGCCGAGACGGCCGCACTGTCGGGCAGTTCGAAACGCGAGAGCGGCATTCCCGGGTTGGGTCCGGTGATAAAATCCTGGCGCGCCTGTTCGAACAGCAACGCCTGTGACAGCCAGTCGAACGGATCGACCGACGGCGCCGGCTCGCGCGGCGTCTTTTCGCGCGACAGGGCGTGGGCAAGAACATACGTCGCCGCAGAGGTGGGTGTGGAGGCGGTCCACTCGGCAGGAAATCGCAGGGCGATGACTTCAGTCGCGGAAATTTGCGGGCTTTCGGGAGACTTTGGCCGCCATGCCCATGCAAGGCTCGCGACGGCGGCCACCGCGATGATCCCAAGCCCAATCGCGCGACGTCCGGCTCTTCGCTCCATAGCGAGCCGCATTCAGCCTCCCCGCATGCCGAGTTGTCAGTCTATCGTTCTTACCGAATGGCGGTCAATTTATGGCCAGGGGTGTCCATTTTGCCCCCGAGCACAGCGATAAGTTAAGCATACACAATATCTTAGCCTGGCGGCCGGAAAGGCGGCGCCTGGCTGGCTGCGCGTCAGCACGTCTGGTCGCGGCGCTCTGCGGGCTGTTCGCCCGCGAACGAGAGGGCGTTACCGTTCCGCGCTCGCGGCGTCTTCGATAAAGGGGCGGACGCGGTCGTTTTCCCGCAGGAATGTGCCCGCCCGCCTGACGACGAGGTCGCCCACGTTCAGGCCCTGCTTGACCTCGACATTGCCTCCGGCCAACAGCCCGATCGGAACCGGCCGCGTTTCGACGCGGTTATCGCGGACGACCTGCACGACGGGCCCGAGCGGGCCGAAGAGAACCGCCGACAACGGCACGCTCGCCCCGCAGCTCGTTCCGACCTCCACAGTGGCGCGGCCGAACGCGCCCATTTTCAGCCTGTCGTCGGTTCCAAGCGAGATGCGCGCCTGGCCGGTCTGGTTGGCGATATTGATTTCGGGCGACACCGCGCGCACCCGGCCCGACAGGACCCCGATGCCGACGACATCCACTTTTGCCGGCTGGCCGACCGCGATCTTGCCGATACGGGTGGAGGGGATTTCCGCCAGAAGCTCGAAATCGCCGCCGACGATGATGAGGAACATCGGCGGGCCGGCCATCGAGGCCATGGCGCCGGCCTGGGTCATGATGCGGCCAATCGTCCCCGCCGCCGGCGCGCTGAGGGTGAAATTCGCCGGCGGAGCGTTCGGTCCTTGCAGGCGGGCGAGGCGCGCCAGCGCCTGCCCGTTGCTGACGCTGTCGCCGTCCTTGACCAGGACCTGGGTGACGCGCGCCGCCTCGGCGTCGGGCCGCACCTGCATTTCTTCCTTCGGCACGACGGTGCCGGTGACGCGGACCACGTCCGAAAAACATTCCCGTTTGACGCGAATGACCGAGACCGCCATGCCGGGAGGGGAATCGGACGTGGGGCCCGCCAGCGCCGATCCGCAGATCGCCATTGCGAGGACCGTGCTTGCCGCCGCCCGCGCGCAGCGCCGGCCCGTCGGAACACGGCCTCTGTAAGCGCCGATGCGAGCGGGCCGGGGACCGGTTGCGCTGGTTAAATTCATGTGTGCCTCGCAAAATAACGGCCGATGGCCGCGGGGCGGCGCGCGATGCTTTCCTGCACCATAGCGCGATCGGGGATCAAGCGCATAGGACCGCGCCGGCCGTTCAAAGGCCGATGATCCGCCGGACCGCTCCGGGACCGATCCCCTGCGTCCGCAGCGCGCGGAGCGCGGTAGCCCCGGTCGACTTGGCGAGCTTGCGCCCGTCGGCATCGAGGATCAGGCGGTGGTGCCGGTAGGTCGGAGCAGCAAGCCCGAGCAGGGCCTGCAGCAGGCGATGCAGGCTCGTCGCCGCGAACAGGTCCTGTCCCCGCACGACATGGGTCGCCCCTTGGGCCGCGTCGTCGATGACCACCGACAGGTGATAGCTCGTCGGCGTCTCTTTCCGCGCGAGCACGACGTCGCCCCACGCCGCGGGGTCGGCGGCGATCACCCCGGTGTCCCCCTGCGGCCCGCACCCGGTCTCGATCCAGGTGAGCGGCGCCTGAACCCGCGCGACCGCCGCCGCCATGTCGAGGCGCAACGCATAGGGCGCACCTTCCGCAATGCGCCGGGACCGCTCGTCCGCGTCCATATGGCGCGATAGCCCCGGATAGAGCGGCGCGCCGTCGGGATCGCGCGGCCACGGCCCGTTCCGTTCCCGCGCTGCGACGAGCCGGGCGATCTCGCTGCGGCTCTCGAAGCTCGGATAGACGAGTTCCATCTCCGCGAGCCGAGCGAGGGCCGTCCGATAGGCGGCGAGGTGGTCCGATTGCCGCCGCACCGGCGTTTCCCATTCAAGGCCGAGCCAGGCGAGGTCCTCGTAGATCGCCGCTTC